>JACRGQ010000068.1 GCA_016217735.1 Nitrospinota bacterium | reverse complement strand
GCCGCTATGCGCTTCTTGAAATCGCATGAGTAACACCTCCTGCCCGAACATCGTCTTTCTCATAAAACGCCTCCATGGACGTTTTATATAACCGGACAGGTAATGTGCTCCTACACCGGACGGTTAATGTGCTCGCAACAGCCCCAAAAAAGATGTTTGACAATCCCACGGGAATCTATATAATTCTTTTTTCATTTGAGATGGGAAATTAAACATGAAGACGACTTATTTTGCACGTAAAGAAGATTTTAAGGACAGCGACAAGAAGTGGCGCATTGTCGACGCCGAAGGGAAATCCCTCGGCCGCATAGCCACCGCGGTCGCCAACGCCCTGCGCGGCAAGGACAAGCCGACCTACACCTCCCACGTTGACACCGGCGATCATGTGATCGTCATCAACGCGGCGAAGGTGAAGCTGACCGGCAAAAAACTTACCGACAAGATTTACTACCACCACACCGGCTGGGTGGGACACCTCCGCTCCGCCACCGCCGGGGAAATGCTGGCCAAGCACCCCGACCGCGTGATCGAGGAAGCGGTTCACGGCATGTTGCCGGGCAACAAGCTGCGGGCGCAATTCATGAAGAAACTCAAGATTTTCGCCGGCGCGGAGCATCCGCACGCCGCGCAACAACCGGAAAAAATGGAGATATGACGAATGGCTAACGCTCAATACGCCACCGGCCGCCGCAAAACCGCGGCCGCCCGCATCTGGCTGGCGGCCGGCACCGGCAAGATCACCGTTAACAAGAAGGGGCTGCATGAATACTTCAAGCGCCCTTCCAGCGAAATGCTGGTGAAGCAGCCGCTGGTGATCGCCGCCAGCGACGCGAAGCTGGATGTGCGCGCCACCGTGCGCGGCAGCGGCCTCAATTCGCAGGCTGGCGCGGTCCGCCACGCCATATCCCGCGCGTTGTGCAAGCTGAATCCGGAATTCCGCCGCGCCCTGAAGAAGGCCGGCCTTCTCACCCGCGACAGCCGGATGAAGGAGCGCAAAAAGTACGGCCAGAAGGGCGCGCGCAAGCGGTTCCAGTTCTCCAAGCGGTAAACCGCGTATCCCCGTTTACCATGCCGTCCTCCGCCATGCGGAGGACGGCTTTTTTATTTTAGCGCCGTTCCGCACCTGTCCCGGCTTTGCCAGATGCGGACCGGGATAATCCGTCACGCGGTTTTTTCCCGCCGTGGGTTTTTATCCGCATTTTTCAGTGGAGCCAAAATTTCCTCCTGTTTTTGGCGTTTCATCTGACTTATCATAGCTGGGATAACCGGAGGGAGAATCAGGTGAATGAGGAACTGTTGGCGCCGCTTGCGGCGCCGGCGGAGGGGGAGCGCGCGCTTACCCGGACCGAGCGTTATTTGGAGGGACGGCTGGCGAGCCTCGCCTTCTGGCGCCAACTCGCCTACCTGTTCATGGAATTTTGGCTGGGGCTTCGCTCACTTAAGGGGAATCACCGCCGGTATGTAAAAAACCTCACCATCCACCAGATCATTTTTTCCGGTATCGATGCGGTGGGGGTGGTGAGCGTGGTCGCGGTGGTTATCGGCGGCGTGGTGCTGGTGCAGATGATGACCTACGCTCCCGGTTTCGAGGCTTCCGCCTTTCTCATGGGGATTGTCACCAGCCTCATCGTCAAAGAGATCGCCCCGCTTTTCACGGCGCTCATCCTCGTGGGGCGCTCCGGCAGCGCCATCACGGTGGAACTGGGCAACATGCGGGTGAAGCGCCATCACGAGGCGCTGGCGGCGATGGGGATCGACTTGGCCCAGTACTTTTATATCCCGCGCATAATTGGTCTCACCGCGGCGGGAATCATACTCAACGGCTATTTCGTCGTTATGACGTTTTTCTCGTGGCTGGTCATCTCATCTTTCCAAAGGGGGGCCAGCCTGAACAAGACGATAATCCTTTTCGTCGGCTCCCTCCACGCCGGCGATTTTCTGGTCGGTCTTCTCAAAGGAGGAGTGCTTGGTTTTACCGTCGCCCTCGTCTGCATCCATCAGGGGGTCAACGTTAAATCCTCCGCCACCGAGATACCCCAACGGGCCAGCAAAGCAATAGTTACCGCGTTTATCGCCAGTTTCATAATCAATATGATCATCTCCTTCGTTTGGTACATGACGTTATGATACGCCTTGAAAACGTCAGCTTTACTTCGGAAGCCGGTTCTTTCAACGGCGCCAATTTCCACCTGCCGGAAGGGGGTGTGGCGGTCATACTCGGTTCCCGCATGGTGGGGAAGACCGATTTCATCAATGTTTGCCTGGGGAAAACTCCCGTGACCGCCGGCGCCGTATATTTGATGGGCCGGCGGATGTTTGCCGGTGACGGCCCGGAGGAGGGGGATTTCCGGCACATCGGCATGGTGACGCAACATGTGACGCTGCTGGATAACCTCAACATCGCGGCCAATGTGGGGCTTCCCCTCTCGTATCATCAAGGATTGAGGGAGCGCGAGATGCGCGCCCGGGTGCTCCCCCTGCTGGAACTGCTCGGCATCGGCGGGATCGCCGACCGATTCCCGCACGAGATTAATACCAACGACGCCAAGCTGGCAATGCTGGCCCGCGCCACGATCCAAAATCCCCGCCTGCTCGTCATGGACGAGCCGACCGGGGGGGATATCGACCCGGCCGGTTTCATGCAGGTCATGGCGACGATCAAGCGGTTCCGCGATCAAGGAGTGACTTTGCTGATTACCACCTGTTCGCCGTCTCTGGCGGCTATTGAGGGAGCGAGCTTCTACTATCTGGTGGATCGCCGCCTTATCCCCCATTCCGGCCGGCTGGAAACAACCGACCGCGCGGCGCGGGAATTTTTCAGGGAGATACGGAATTACACCGAGCGGCAGAAAAGGGAAATCAGCGGATTTTTCAAAGTTCTTTTTAAAGACGATCAAACGGAGAAAGAATAGATGCATTACATACACCGGCTCACCCCCGCGCAGAAAAACGCCGCAATCGCGGTGTTCATCGGCATTCCGGCGGCGGTCATGCTGTTTTTGTTCGTGATGTGGGGATATAACCGCGGTTTGTTCAAGAAGACGGCCACGCTGAGGACCATCGTGGCTTCGGCGCAGGGGATCGACACCGGTACGCCGGTTGTGTTCGCCGGCATGGCCATCGGCCGCGTGGGCGGCGTCAGGCTGGGAGCGCGGGATGAAGTGGAACTTTCGCTTATGATTGAACGGCAGTACATGGACAGAATACACGCCGATGCCGTGGCCATTATCGCTTCGGCCAGCATGATCGGGATCAAGGAGATACGCATCCGCGGCGGCAGCGAGTCCGCGCCGCCGGCAAAAGACGGCGGCACCATAGCGGCGCAGGGGCTGTTTGACATGGACAACCTGATGGATCGCGTGAGTCCAATGCTTGCCGCCGCGGAAAAGATAGTCTTCCGCGTGGAGAAGGTGCTTGCCGGCTTTCCGGATGAGCGCATCAACGCCGCCATCGGGGATGTGGGCGCGGTGATCAGCAACATACGCAACGGCAAATCGACCGCGGGCAAATTCCTGAGCACCGACAACGGGGAATTCTACAACCGCCTCGACCGTTTGGCCGACCGGTTAACCACGCTTTCCGAACGGATGGCCGAAGCCGCCAAACGCCTGCCCGAAACGATGAATAACGTGGCCGACATCAGCGGCAACGTGAAGACCGCCAGCGGCGATTGGCCGGATCTGCAAAAAAACATGAATCAGGTGCTGAAAAACATGGATCACCTTCTGCTGGATATGCGCGAGATGACCCCCACCGTGAAAAAGACCGTGGCGAACATCGGCTCGATGGCCGAAGACATGTCGCACACCTCCGCCAAGGTGCCGCCGCTGTTGGACGACATGGAGACGACATTGAACGAAACCCTGGCGATAGTGAAAGGAATCAAGCGTTCCTGGCCGGTGAAGAACATGGTGTCCCCCGACAAGGAAAAAATCCAGATGGAACCGGCGGCGCGGGACGCGGTGTACGGAGGCGGGAAATGAAACGGCTGTTTATCGCATGCGCGGCGCTGGCGGTTTTCGCGGCGGCCTGCGCCTCGTCCGAAGCGGTCAAGCCGCTCCCCACCCGCGCCGAAGGCCAGGAAGGGCAAGGGGATGAAAGTTTGCGGCGGGGGAATGTGGCCGGCGCGAAGCGGCGGTACGAGGCGGCGCTGCGCGAGTACCGCCGCGCCGACAACCTGCCGGGGGTTTCCGCCGTCTTCATAAAGATGGGGAAAGCGGGCATGCTGGAGGGGAATTATCCGCTGGCGGCCGATTATTTTGAACAGGCGCTGCGGATCGCCGAACGTGAGAACCTGAAGGCTCTCGCGGCGGAGGCGGCGCTGGCTGGCGCGATGGCCGAGCTGGCGCGGGGAGACATCCCGCGCGCCGAAGCGGCGGTTGCCGCCGCCGTTTCGGCCGGCATCGGCGGCTGGAAACGGGAGAACGCCCATGGCAGGCTGGCGATGGCGAAGGGCGATACGGATGGGGCTAAAAAACATTTCATGGCCGCGTTGGACGCGGCGCATTCCGCCAAGGACAATTCCGCCGAATCGGCCTGTCTGGGCAACTTGGGCCTGCTATTCATAAAAACGGGCGCGCCGGACGCGGCGCTCACGCACCTCAACCGCGCGCTGGCGCTCGATAAGGCGGATGAAGCCGTGACCGCCATCGGCGAAACGCTGCATCTCATCGGCATGGCATATGAGGCGAAGAAGGATTACCCCGCCGCCCGGTACTTCTATGTCCGCGCTTATGCCGTGAACAGCGCCGGCAGCCTTGAACGCAGGGCCGCGGAGGATCAGGCGGCGGTGGCCCGGATTGATGAAAAGATGAAAGAAGCGGCTCCGGAGCGTTGAACGCGGCGCGGAAAATGTATGGAATCATCCCCTCCTTAGTGGGAAGGAGGGGATAAAGGGGAGGTTTTTAACCCCTCCTGTCAGTGTCAGCCTTTTGTGTTCAGCAGGCTGCCGATCATTTTTTCCTGCGTTTTCAGGCCGCTTTTCAGCGCGCTGAGGCCCGCCTGCATCGCCACCTGATTCTGCTTCATCGAGGATATCTCCGCCGCGTAGTCGAGGCCGCTGATCTGCGTATCGGCGGCGGTGAGATTTTCCTTCGATACCGCCAGGTTGGATGCCCCGGCCTGCAGCCGGTTTTCCATGGCCCCAATGCCCGCCCGGTTTTGCGCCACGGACGAAATGGCGTTATCGATTCCCTGCAGCGCGTTTTGGGCGTTCGCGGCGGTATCGAGCGAAAGGTTGTTTACGCCGAGCGACGCGGTGTCGGAGGCGTTGATCTGGTTCAGGGCGATGCGGTCGTTGGGAGTGGCGTTGGTTCCCGCCTGAATCACGGGGGGATTCTGGGCGTTCGGCCCCAGTTGGCCCGTAAGCAGCTGCTGGCCGTTGTATTCGGTGGTCTGCGTGACCCGGTCGATCTCCTGCTTGATGTTGGTGAACTCGCTGTTGATCGCCTGCCGTTGCTGGTCGTTCAGCGTACCGTTGGCGGCCTGCACCGCCAGCTCGCGCCCGCGCGAAAGCATGTCGCCGATCTGTCCCAGACCCCCTTCGGCGGTCCGGAGCATCGCGCCCCCTTGGCTGATGTTGGAGCTTGCCTGATCGGTGGAGGCGATCTTTGATTGCAACTGTGCCGAAATGGCCATTCCCGCCGCGTCGTCGGCGGCGCTGTTGATCCGTTTGCCGCTCGCCAGTTTGGCGAGGTTTCCGGCGAGGGCGTTCGAAGTTTTCCCTATCTGGTTAAGGATATTTTTGTTGCTGGCGCTGTTAATCGGCATCGGCATGGTTATTTACCTCTACTAACAGTTTAAGGCAAAACCCCAAAAAAGCAACCCATTGGCGGGAATCAGCGGGCGAGGTGTTTGGAAATTTCGTAGAAGAAGACGGCGGCGGCGTTGCTGACGTTGAGCGAGCCGATATTCCCCTTCAGCGGGATGCTCACCACCTCGTCGCAGTTTTTTTTCACCAGCGGCCGCACCCCTTTGCCCTCGCTGCCGACAACGATGGCGAGCGGGAAAATCGGCTTGAAATCCCATAGGCTCTTTTCGCCCTCCGCTTCCGCCGCGATGCAGTAAAAGTTTTCGCGCTTGAGTTGGCGCAGGGTTTCGGCGATGTTGGTGACGCGGCAAAAATCCATGTGCTCCGTCGCCCCGGCGCTGGTTTTTACCACCGTGCTGTTGATGTCGCAGCTCCGGTCTTTGGGAAAAACCGCGCCCGTAATGCCGAATGTTTCGGCGCTGCGGATGATCGCCCCGAAGTTGTGCGGGTCTTCGATGGAATCCAGCACCACGATGACGGGGGTGGCGCTTTTCGATTTCACGAGGTCGATGAAAAAATCAAGGTCGTGTTGCGGGAGCGGGTCGGTCACCGCCAAAATCCCCTGATGCAGCGCCCCCTGCGTGCGCTGGTCAAGCTGGTGCCCGCTGGCGTGTTTGACGGGAATACCCTTTTTTTCGGCGAGGCCGATAACGTCCTCCAGCCGATCCGCGGCGTTGGCGGTGACGAAGAGTGCGTCCACTTTGCGCTTGCCCGCCCGCAGCACTTCCAGCACCGGGTGCCGCCCGAAAATTATTTCTTTTGCCATCAGCGGTTAACGCTCCACCACGAGCCGGTGGCGGAATCCTTCACTTCGATTCCCTTTTCCTCCAGGGTTTTGCGTATGGCGTCGGCCTCGGCGAAGTTTTTGGCCTTGCGCGCCTCGGCGCGGCGGGTGATGAGCGCGGCCACCTCGGCGGCGCTCATGCCGATTTCGGCAAGGTGCTTTTGTTTGGCCTCGGCCAGATATTCCGCCGGGGTATGGTTGAAAATGCCCAGCAGGCCGCCGATTGTTTGAAAGGCCCCATACAGGCCGGCGAGGCCGTGGACATCTCCCTTCTTTTTATCGATCAGGTCGGCCTCGGCGTTCATCCGGCCCGCCACTTCGCTCAACAGCGCCACCACGGTGGCGGAGTTGAAGTCGTCCTCTATTTCGGCTATCAGCCTTTTTTCAATATCGAGGGGGGCCGGATTTGTGCGCGCGCCGATCATCTGTTTGGCGCGGTCGGCGGTGGCGTAAAGGCGGTCGAGGTGGCGGCGCGCTTCCACAAGGTAGGCATCGGCGAAATCGATGGGGGAGCGGTAGTGGGTGCCGAGCAGGTAGAGCCGGATAACCTCGGCGTCGAATTTTTGCAGCACTTCGCGGATGGTGAAGAAGTTGCCGAGCGATTTGCTCATCTTCTCCTTGTTGATGTTCACGAAGCCGTTGTGCATCCAGTAATTCACCGGCGGCTTGCCGCAGGCGCCGTGCGACTGGGCGATTTCGTTCTCATGGTGCGGGAAGACGAGGTCTTTGCCGCCGCCGTGGATGTCGAACGCATCGCCCAGCAGGTCTTTTCCCATCGCGGAGCATTCGATGTGCCAGCCGGGGCGCCCTTCGCCCCAAGGGGATGCCCACTTCGGCTCGCCCGGCTTTGCCGCTTTCCAGAGGGCGAAATCGAGCGGGTCGTGCTTCGATTCGTTCACTGACACGCGCGCGCCGGATTCGAGGTCGTCGATGTTCTTTTTGGAGAGTTTGCCGTATTCCGGGAACTTTGAAACGGCGAAAAAAACGTCGCCGCCCGATTCGTAGGCCATCCCCTTGTCGATGAGCGTCTGTATCATCGCCAGCATCTGGGCTATGTAGCGCGTGGCGCGCGGCTCGTGGGTGGGGCGCAGCAGGTGCAGCGCGTCCATGTCTTCGTAAAAAGCGGCGATGTTCTCGTCTACCAGCGCGTCGCACGGGATGCCCCGTTCGGCGGCGCGGTTGATGATCTTGTCGTCCACGTCGGTGAAGTTCCGCACGTAGGTGACGGCATAGCCGAGGTGCCGCAGCGCGCGGAAAACGAAATCGAACACCACGCCGGCGCGGGCGTGGCCGATGTGGCAGCGGTCGTAGACGGTGACGCCGCAGACGTACATTTTCACTTCACCTGGATTGATCGGCTTGAATTCCTCTTTTTGGCCCGACAGGGTGTTGTAAATACGCAAACTCATGATCGGAGGTGCTCCAAAAAAAGGTCTATTCTTCTTTCCCGTTCCAGCGGGCTTAAAAAGCCGTAAAAATATTTAAGCTCCGGCCCGTGCAACCGCCCGGTGAGGGCGGCTCGCAGCGGCAGGTAGAGCGCTTTTCCCTTCAGGCCGGTGGCGGCCTGCACGGACTTGGCGGCGGCGGCGATATCCGGCGCGGCGTTGGCCCCGCGCAGGGCTGTTGCCACCGCTTCGGCCTTGTATTCTTTCAGCCCGTCTTTGAGGCCGGCATCCGGCGCGTACTCGAAGAAGGGGGTCAGCTCGGCATCCAGATCGGTGAGGCGGGCGATGTTCTCCCGCGCGGCCGACATCAGGAACAGTTTGCCATCCAGCGGCAGCGCGTCAAACGCCGTCGCGTGTTCTTTAATGAACGGCTTGCCAATCGCGAGCAGGCGCTCCGGTTCAATGTGGTGCAGCTTTTGGCGGTTCAGCCAGTCCAGCTTTTCCAGATTGTAGTGCGCGGGGCGCAACGCGACGCTTTCCAGCGCGAATTTGCGCAGCATGTCGTCCGCCGTCATCTCTTCCACGTTGTCGGCGGGGTGCCAGCCGATGAGCGCCAAAAAGTTCAGCGCCGCCTCCGGCAGATAGCCGCCGTCGATGAGATCGCGGAACGAGCTGTTGGCGTGGCGCTTTGAGAGCTTGGTGCCGTCTTCGGCCAGGATGAGCGGCAGGTGGGCGTAGACCGGCGGCGGAAAACCGAGCGCCTTCATGATGAGTATCTGTTTGGGGGTGTTGCTCAGGTGATCCTCGCCGCGTATGACATGCGAGATGTTCATCAGGATGTCGTCGATGGCGGCGGCGAGGTTGTACGTGGGGATGTTGTTGGAGCGCACCACGATAAAGTCCCCCATCAGCCGCAGATTGAAGGTGACGGGGCCGCGGATGGCGTCGTGAAACGTCAGGTCGTCGCCGGTGATGCGGAAGCGGAGCGAGTACGGCTCCTTTTCCATCCGTTCGCGCGCCTCTTCCAGATCGATGGCGGCGCAGCGTCCCGGATAGACGGGGGGGCGGCTTCTTTTTTCGGCCTCGCGCCGGTCTTCCTCCAGCCGCTCCGCCGTGCAAAAGCAGGGGTACACGCGGTTTTTGGCCAGCATGGGGCCGACGATGCGGCGGTAGATGTCCATCCGGTGTGACTGGTGGTGCGGCCCTTCGTCGAAGCCGATGCCGAGCCACGCGAGGGATTCGAGTATCTCGCGGCTGTATTCTTCAGTGCTCCGCTCCACGTCGGTGTCTTCGATGCGAAGGATGAATTTGCCTTTGGCGCTCTTGGCGTAAAGCCAGTTGAAGACGGCGGTGCGCATATTGCCCGCGTGCAGCGGCCCGGTGGGGGAGGGGGCGAAGCGGACACGCACTTCCCTGAACGGCCGCGCGGTGATTTCCATATTGTTACCGTTCCATTGGGGCGATGGTGCAGACGGCGTGCGCGGCGATCCCCTCTTTACGCCCGGTAAAGCCCATCCGTTCGGTGGTGGTGGCCTTGACCCCCACCCGGTCCGGCGCGATGCCCGCGGCCAGCGCGATGGCGCGGCGCATGGCGTCGATGTGGGGGGCCATCTTCGGCTCTTCGGCGATGATGACGGAATCGATGTTATTCACACGGTATCCTTTTTCGGCCAGCAACGCCACCACCTTCTCAAAAAGCAGCAACGAGGATATCCCCTTGTATCGCATGTCGGTGGGAGGGAAGTACTTTCCGATGTCCCCCAGCGCGGCGGCCCCCAGCAGCGCGTCGCAGATGGCGTGCAGCAACACGTCGGCGTCGCTATGGCCGTCCAGTCCCAGCGGATGGGGGATGGTTATGCCGCCGATGATCAGCGGCCTTCCTTCAACAAAACGGTGCGCATCGAAGCCTGTTCCTATTCTCACAATCTTTTCATGATACCGCGCGGCCCCGCTCCCGCGCAATACGCGCCCGCGCCTAAATTTTCTAATGTGAAGGCGTTTTGCCCCGGTACAGGTTTCAACCTTGTATCTGTGGTTGTGCCGACAGGCGCAAGAAGACTGCGTCCTTTCAGGCCGCGCAACAGGTTGCGGTCTTTCGACCATTTCCGCCGCGGATTGAATTACCATTCCGCGCCTCCTTAAACCTGCACCGGCGTAATTAGGGTTTCTTATCCGGATGTCTGGACGGGAGTTGGATACCGATTATGCCGTGGAAGGATTTGAACACTGAAGAGCTGGCGAAAAAACTTGGGATAGACCATGCGGAGTCGCGCGCGAAGGTGCGCGTCATCGCGGAGATCATCAAGACGCGGAAAGCGAAAGGTTTGACGCAGGCGCGGCTCGCCAAGCTGGCGGGGGTGAGACAGGCACGCATCGCGCAGATAGAGGGGGGCGTTGGCGGGGCGCATATGACGCTTGATACCCTCCTGCGGATGCTGAAGCTGTTGGGCGTGGAATACCGCATCACCTTCAAGCGCCGCGCGGCGTAGACTCCGGGGAGCGGGGAGCCTTGCGGTTATTTTTGGCGAAGCAAATTGTCGTTGTCATTCTGAAGGAGCGCCAGCGACTGAAGAATCCCTTTCCCGAAAGAGATCCTTCGCTGCGCTCAGGATGACCATTTTTAGTCTCTTTGGTATGATATATTACCGCCTAGAATGGAGGTCTTGCTAAAATGACGAACACGGAAATTATTACAATAATTACGAACGTTATAATGATAATTGCGATTGTCGTTGGCCCTGTAGCCGCTGTGCAAGTGCAAGGGTGGCTTGAGCGGGCAAGGGAAGAGAAGCGCCGTAAAATCCAATTATTCACCACTTTGATGGCAACAAGAGCTACGATTCTTTCTCCTCTTCATGTTGAAGCATTAAATCGGATTGACATCGAGTTTTACAAAGATAAAAAAATTAGAGACCTTTGGAAGGCATTGTTTGATAATTTCGAAAGTTATCCAAAAGATGTGGCTGATAAAGATTACCCACGTAGACTTGAAGCGTGTAACGAAAAATCGATGGATTTACGTGTTGAATTGCTCTTCGAGATGGCAATATCTTTAGGATACGATATTGATAAGGTTCATATAAAGAGAGTCGTATATCAGCCTCAAGTGCATAATTGGATAGAGACAGAAGAAAATGTGATCAGGCACGGATGGGCCCAGGTTTTAGTGGGCAATAAGCCATTGCCAATTTCTCTTATAAATCCAGCGAATCAAGCCGATAAAACTGGACAGATAGTAGAAGGCCCAAAAGAATAGCCGTTAATTTCAATCCCGCCGAAGTCTGACTCATGCCAAGCAAATGTGAGTTACGGTAGGGCAGGCTAGAGGCGTTTGGGGATGGATTCGTAGACTGTTTTGCGGTGCAGGATGGCAAGAACCAGAATTTCGTTTCCCGTTATTTTGAAGACGATGCGGTAATCGCCGACCCGCATTTTCCAATACCCCTTTAGGGTTTTTCTTAGCGGTTCGCCGTATTGCTGCGGGGCCACCGCGAGGCGGGTTTCTATCGCTTTCCTGATGCGGATTTTAAGCTTTTCATTGATCTTGGCGATATCGGTCCGCACTTCGGGATGGTAAAGAACCTGAAAGGCCATGCCTACCAGACTTCGTTGTGCTTAAGGGCTTTTGATCTGGCAAAACCCTTTTCGCGGCGTTCCGCCACCTTCGTCAGCGCGCGGTCTTCATCCATCTCAATGGCCTCGCGCACCAGATCGCGCACCTTCAGCGAGAGGGATACCCCATCCCGTTTGGCAAGGCGTTCGATGTTGTTAAAAAGCGGTTTTTCCAGCGCCACATTGATGCGCGGATTTGATGTCGGCATATATCCTCCTATTGGAATGAGTGTAACACAAGTGGCACACCGCATCAAATGGCGCGGGGGGCCGGTCTGCTTGGCCCTACGGGCCAATGTACCCATTAAAATGGGTACCTACCAGAATCTATTGTGAGATGGGGCGGGGGTGGAGGATTTCGGCCCCTAGGCGGCGTTCTATCAGGCGGGCGATATCCAAGGTGTCGTCGATGGTGTCCGGCGTGGCGATCAGCTCTATAACCGCCGCTTCCGGCTCCAGCGTGCGGACAACCGCGAGGTATTCGCACGATTCCACGATGGCGTGCACGTCGGCGATGGCGGAGGGGGGGCAGAGCATGATGACGCGCCGGGCTTCTACGGAGATGCGCGGCGGAGCCAGTTGTTTGCCCATAGGTGTGATAAAGGTTAAACTAGCGCGGATAATGATGCAACAACTGTTAAGGAGCTTGAGTCCCTTTGGGACACAACACGGACAAGAGTGTCCGTGCCACCAAGGTCGGCCCTACGGGCCGATGTACACAATTAATTGTGTACCTACCGCGTTCAAAAGCGGAACCGGGCGTGCCACCCTACGGAAGCTTCTGCCGCCGCTGCTGGCGGTGGCGCTGTTCGCCGGGTCATGCGCGCCGGTGGCGGGCATCCGCAAGCAAAGCTACAAAGGCCCCGCTCCGCGCGAAAAGGCCGATGTGGCGTCCTATTACAGCGCGCGGCACGACATCCCCCCCGATCAATGGAAGTGGAAAGATAGCACCCCCTATAAGATAGACGGTGTGACGTACTACCCGCTGGCCGACGCCGAGGGGTATGAGGAGAAAGGCACCGCTTCGTGGTACGGGCCCGATTTCCACGAAAAGCCGACCGCCAACGGCGAGACCTACAATCAGGACGCGGTGACCGCCGCGCACCGGACGCTGCCGTTCAACACGCTGGTGCTGGTGGAAAACCTCGATAACGGACGCTCGGTGGTGGTGCGCGTCAACGACCGCGGCCCGTATGCCAAGGAGCGCATCATCGACCTGAGCAATCGTGCCGCCACGGAGATAGGGATGGTCGGCACCGGCACGGCGCGGGTGAAATTGACCGTGAAATACGCGGTAAAGAAGGATGAGGTACCCGCCGCCAGCGAATCCTACCGCGATCCCACCGACGCGAAAACCCCGGCGGGCGAAGACGGGAACGACCCCGGCCGCGGCTTTTTGCCATTGGGAAAGAAAAGGCGCGCCGCCGAGAACGCTCCCGCCGCCGATGCCCCCGCCGAGCCGAAAAAACACCGGAGCTACTCCGGCAAGATGATGCGCGATTGATCCGGTGGCGCGGACACTCCTGTCCGCGATGGCCGCATAGCGGCCATGACAGCAAACTGGAACTTGCGCCCTCAAGGGCGCAACACGGACAAGAGTGTCCGTGCCACCTAAATAAGAGGACGCCACCAAATCAAGAAGAGCGGTTCCGCAACGGCCCGCCGCTGTGGTAATCTTTATCCCCTATGAACCAGCGGTACGATTTTAAAGGGATAGAGGCCAAGTGGCAGGCGCATTGGGCCGCCACGGGAGCGGACAAGGTTTCCACCGACACCTCCAGGCCCAAATACTATTGCCTGGAAATGTTCCCGTATCCCTCCGGGCGGATACATATGGGGCACGTCCGCGTGTACACCATCGGCGATATGCTCTCGCGCTATTTCCGGATGAACGGCTACAACGTGCTGCACCCGATGGGGTGGGACGCCTTCGGCCTTCCCGCCGAGAACGCCGCCATCGAAAAAAAGACGCATCCCCACAAGTGGACGCTTTCGAACATCGCCAACATGCGTCAGCAGATACGCGCGATGGGAACCGGCTACGACTGGGACCGCGAAGTAACCACCTGCCTGCCGGATTACTACCGCTGGACGCAGTGGTTCTTCATCCAGTTCATGAAAAAGGGACTGGCCTATCGCAAGGAGACGTTCGTCAACTGGTGCGAAAGCTGCCACACCGTGCTGGCGAATGAACAGGTGATAGATGATACCTGCTGGCGCTGCGATTCGCCGGTGGTGCAAAAAGAGATGCAGGGGTGGTTCCTCAAAATCACCGATTACGCCGACGAGCTGCTGAAAGACCTGAAGCTGCTGGAAGGACACTGGCCCGACCGCGTGCTCACCATGCAGCGCAACTGGATAGGGCGCAGCGAGGGGGCGCGTGTCACGTTTAAGATTGATGGCGCGGAGGGGGGCATCGAGGTATTCACCACGCGGCCCGATACGCTGTTTGGCGCGACGTTTCTCTGTCTCGCGCCGGAACATCAGTTGGTCAAAAAGCTGGCCGCCGGAACCGCGCAGAAAGAAGCCGTCAACATCTTCGTCGAGCAGGTGGCGCGGATGGACAAGATTTCGCGCACCAGCGACGACGCGGAAAAAATGGGGGTCTTCACCGGGCGCTACGCCGTCAATCCCGTGAACGGCGAAAAGCTGCCGATATGGGCCGCCAACTTCATACTGATAGATTACGGCACCGGCGCTATCATGAGCGTGCCGGCGCACGATACGCGCGATTTCGCCTTTGCGGAAAAATACAACCTCCCCATCCGCAAAGTGATCCTGCGCGAAGGGGAAGATGCCGCCGCGCCGCCGGATGAAGCGTACTCCGGCGACGGCGTGATGCACGCCAGCGGCCAGTTCACCGGCATGGAGAACCGCGCCGCCATCACGAAGATAAACGCGTGGCTGAAAGAAAACGCGGCGGGGGATGCCGCCATCAGCTACCGCCTGCGCGATTGGGGCATCAGCCGCCAGCGCTACTGGGGAACGCCGATTCCGGTTGTCCACTGCCCGACGTGCGGCCCGGTGGCGGTTCCCGAAGAACAGTTGCCCGTGTTGCTGCCGACGGACGCCGACCTGCTGGAAGGAGGGCGCTCGCCGCTGGGCCAGCTTGAATCATTCACAAACACCGCCTGCCCGCGGTGCGGCGGCGCGGCCCGGCGCGAGACCGATACGATGGACACCTTCATGTGTTCGTCGTGGTATTTCTTCCGCTACGCCTCGCCCGCGGCGGCGGCATCGGCGGGGGAGAAAAAAGACATCGACTACTGGCTGCCAGTGGACAAATATATCGGCGGCATCGAGCACGCCATCCTGCACCTGCTCTATGCGCGGTTCTTCAATAAATTCGCGCGCGACATCGGTTTCACCGCCGCGCCGGAGCCGTTCAAGAATCTCCTCTCGCAGGGGATGGTTATTAAAGACGGCGCGAAGATGAGCAAGAGCAAGGGGAACGTGGTCGATCCGGACGCCATTTTGTCGCGCTACGGGGCGGACGCCACCCGCATCTTCATTCTCTTCGCCGCGCCGCCGGAGCGCGATCTGGAGTGGGACGACAGCGGCATCGAAGGCTCGTACCGCTTCGTGCAGCGCGTCTACCGGCTTTTCCACAAGTGGCTGCCGGAACTGAAAGCGGAACAGAAAGCCGGAGTGGAGCTTTCGGAAACGGGGAGGGAACTCCGCCGGATGCGGCACGTTACCATCAAACGGTTTACCCACGACATCCGCGACCGCGAGCAGTTCAACACAGCCATCGCCGCCGGCATGGAACTTCTGAACTTTCTCTCCGACTATGCGCCGGAGACCGGCGTCGACCGCGCCGAGTTGCGCGGCACGCTTATCGATTACCTCAAGCTGCTGCACCCGTTTATGCCGCACCTCACGCAGGAACTGTATGGGGAATTCGGTCACGCCGAATACCTCACCACCGCCGCGTGGCCGAAATACGACGATGCGCTCACCGCCTCCGCCACCATGACCATCGTGGTGCAGGTGCGCGGCAAGGTGCGGACAAAGCTGGAAGTGGCGCCGGATACCGCCGAGGAAGAGCTGAAAAAGCTGGCGCTCGCGGACGAAAAAGTGCGCCAGGCCATCGGATCCGACGCGGTGAAGAAGATCATCGTGGTTCCGGGCCGGCTCATCAACGTCGTCCACTGACCGGCGGGGGCGCGATTAAAATCGCACCTACCAAAACAGCCCCATTCCTGCCAAAATAGCCGGATGAATTCCCTGGAACAGAAAAACCAACTGCAAAGCTATTTCGATATGCTGCCCGACCAGATCGCCCTGCTGGACGAGGCCGGTAACGTGGCGATGATGAACGCCGCCGCCGCCAAAGGCATGGGGATCGACCGTGATGCCGCAATCGGCAAACCGCTGGACTTCGCGCTGATGGCCCCGCGCTACGGCGAAAAGATGGCGCGCTTGCCGGATTTCCTCGCCGCGGTGATGGCGGGGGAAGTGGTGCAGAGATTTGAAACGGCCAGCCCCGCGCCGGACGGCCCGGTGTTCGCGGTATCGCTCCAGCGGGCGGCGAACGAGTGCTGCTTCAGCGGCGCCCTGTTGACCATCCACGATATGACGAAACGCGCCAAAACGCGCAACGAGCTGCTCAAGCGCAACAGCGAGCTGACCGAAATCCTCGCCGTCAACCGCACCATCATGGAGATCAATTCCGCAATTCACTCCGGCTCCACGCTGGATGAGATGTTCGAAATCATTTTCGACCAGCTCAAGCGGATCATCCCCTACGACAGGATCGGCCTTTCGCTGCTGGACGAAAAGCTGGAGTTTATCGCCGTTGCCAAAGTAAGGTCGGATAATCCCATTCTGCTCCCCAAAGGCTACCGGATACATCTCGCCTCCACCAATCTGCCGGCCCTGTTGAACCCGGCGGCGTCCTGGCGCGATGCGCACTCGGTAATGGCGGGGGGAAAGTACCGCATCATTTACGACCTCAAGGAGTACGTTGTCGACAAGAAGCGTGACAGCCACTACAACGCCACGCTGCTGAAGGAAGGGATACGCTCCAGCCTCACCGTGCCGCTGTATGTGGAGGGGAAGCCGACCGCCATCCTCTTTTTCTCGTCCCGTACGCCGGGCGTGTATACCCCCGAATACATGGGGCGGCACTACGATACCTGCATGAAATCGCTGGCCGCCGTCCAGGAAAACCTGGCGGTGGCGCTGGAAAAATCGCTGACGATCACCCGCCTTGAGGAAACGAACCGGCGGCTGGAGGAACTGCTGGCGATGAAGGACGATTTTCTCTCCATTGCATCGCATGACCTTCGCTCGCCGCTGACCGCCATCATCGGCTTCGGCAAAATGATGGCGGAAAAAACGGTGGTGACCGAAATGCAGCGCAGGGGATTGGAGATCATGGTGAATTCCGCCGGACACCTGTTGACGCTGGTGGACGACATCCTGGCGCTGGCGAAGACGAACGCCGCCAGCATGGAGGTGAATCTCGCCGCCACCACCGTAGGCGATATCCTGCTGGACTCCATCTCCGCCATGTCCTTCAACGCGCACAACAAGGAGATCGTGCTGGAGCACGTTCCGCTCACGCCAAGCCCCGAACTGGCGCTCGACCGCTCCAAGATATTCCAGGTGTTCAATAACCTTATCAGCAACGCCATCAAATTCTCGCCGGTGGGGGGGACGGTCATTCTGCGCGAAAGCGTGACGAACGGTTCGTACCGCTTCGAAGTGGAGGACAGCGGCCCCGGCATCAGCGGGGAGGACCAGAAAAAACTGTTCACCAAGTTCGTGCAGGTGGGGGACGAGGCGGCGAAGGCGAAAGGAACCGGCCTCGGGCTGGCCATCTGCAAGATGATCGTCAATGGGCATGGCGGCGATATCGGCGTGGGCGGCGAGCTAGGCAAGGGGGCCGTGTTCCACTTCACCCTGCCGCTGAAGGGGAAGGGGAATGCCGGGGATTAGCCACGCCCGCGGGGCGTTGGCCGCCGCGAAAAGCGTGGTGGCGCTCACCGGCGCGGGGGTTTCGGCCGAGAGCGGCGTTCCCACCTTTCGCGGCGAAGGGGGGCTTTGGAAAAATTTCCGCGCCGAGGAACTGGCCACCCCCGAAGCGTTCGAGCGCGACCCGCGCCTCGTGTGGGAGTGGTACGATTGGCGGCGGCAAAAGATCGCCCCGCTGGCGCCGAATCCCGGCCACCACGCGCTGGCCGCGATGGAAAAGAGGTTCGGCGATTTTTTCCTGGTGACGCAGAATGTGGATGGCCTGCACCGCGCCGCCGGAAGCTCGAAGCTGGCGGAACTGCATGGCAACATCTGGTTCACCCGCTGCGTGGAGGAGGGGACGGTGCGCGAAAACCGCGATGTGCCGCTTGCGCCGTTGCCGCCGCGCTGTTCCTGCGGGGCGCTGCTCCGTCCGCATATCGTCTGGTTCGGCGAAGCGCTGGATCCGGACGTGCTGCAACAGGCGATGGATGCCTGCCGCGCCGCCGACGTGATGATCGTGGCCGGCACCTCGTCGGTGGTGTATCCGGCGGCGGGGCTGGCGGGGCTGGCGAAGGAGGCCGGGGCGTTTGTGATTGAAATAAACATTGAAGAAACTCCCGCCAGCGGGATGGTGGACGTCCATCTTTCCGGCCGGTCGGGGGAACTGTTGCCGAGGCTTTTGGAGTAACCGGTGACGATACTGCTGGCCGTAATCGGTCTTTACCTTGCGTCGGGCGCGGCGGCGCTGGCGCTGTACAAAACGCCGGCGCTGGCGAACCGCGCCAGCGCCGCCGGTGCCGTGGCGGCGGGGCTGCTCGGTTTTACCGCAACCTGTTATATGTTGCTCAAGCCGGCCGAGCGGAGCGTTGCCATCGGCTGGAACATTCCTTACGGCTCGCTGAACATGGGGGCCGACGCGCTGACGCTGTTCTTCCTCCTGCCGGTCTTCGGGGTCTCCGCCTTGGCGGCGGTGTACGGCTTCGGCTGGCTGGAGCGGCGCGGTTCCGTCGTTCACCCCGCGCCCGCTTGGTTTTTCTACAACCTTATGGCGGCGGGCATGGCGCTTGTCCCGCTGGCGCGCAACGGCGTTTTTTTCCTCTTTGCGTGGGAGCTGATGTCGGTTGCATCATTCTTCCTTGTGATGATGGGGGAGCGGGATGCGGAGCAGAAGGGGGCCGCGCGCCTTTATCTGCTGGCGATGCACACCGGCGCGGCGCTGCTTTTCGGCGCGATACTGTATCTCGCGCAAGGGCGGGGAACCGCCGATTTCGGGGCGATGCGGGCCGCCACGCCGCTGGAGATGGGGATACTCTTCGCGCTCTTTGTCATCGGCTTCGGGACAAAGGCCGGTTTCGCGGGGCTGCACATCTGGATGCCGCGCGCCTACCCGGCCGCCCCGCCGTTCGCCGCCGCATTGATGGCCGGGGCGATGGGGAAACTCGGCATTTACGGCATTCTCCGTTTCATCCCGATGCTCGGCGCGCCAGCCCCCTGGATGGGGTGGACGCTGGTGGCCATTGGCGCGGTATCGGGAGTTGCGGGGGCGCTTTTCGCGCTGGCGCAAAGCGATATGCGGAAACTGCTGGCGTACTCCAGCGTGGAGAACATCGGCATCATCACGATGGGCGTTGGTTTCGCGCTGCTGGGCGCGGCTACGCGGTATCCCGCCATGGCCGCGCTGGGCGCCGCCGGGGCGCTGTTCCATGTGCTGAACCACGCCATGTTCAAAAGCCTGCTCTTCATGCAGGTTGGTTCCGTGCGGCTGGCGTGCGGCACCGCCGCCCTGCACCGGCTGGGGGGGCTGTATAAAAAACTTCCGTGGACCGGCAGCCTGACCCTCATCGGGGCCGCCGCCATCTGCGGTTTGCCGCCGCTCTCCGGCTTCATCAGCGAGTTCACGGTGTTCCTCGCCGCCTTCAAGGGGCTGGCCGCCGGCGGCACGGGACTGATCCTGCCCGCCGTCGGCGCGGCCGCCGCATTCGCGCTGATCGGCGGGCTTGCGGCCGCCGCGTTCGCCAAGATGTTCGGGGTGGCGTTTCTCGGCTCTTCCCGCGAACAGCTTGACGCAAAGGTGGAAGAGCCGGGGCTTGCGCTTCGCCTGCCGGGGACGATCCTCGCGGCGGTCATGGTGATCGCGGCGTTTTATTCCCCGTGGATTGTGCTGCTGCTGAAAGCGCCGTTGGTGGAAGTTGCCGCCGGACTGGGCGGCGTGCCGCGCGCCGCGCTGGAGGGCGGCCTGCTGGATGCGCTGCAACCGCTGCTCGGCGTGGTTCAGGTATTGATGATTCTCGCGTTGTTGCTGGGCGCGGCGGCGTATCTCCGTTACCGGCTGCTGGCGGGGCGGAAGGTGGCGCGGACGGTTACCTGGGATTGCGGCTATGCCGCGCCGGGGCCGCGGATGCAGTATTCGGCGTGGTCGTTCGCCGCGCCGCTGGCGGAGTTTTTCGACAAGATGGGGATGGCGGAAAAAACCGTCAAGGCCGACAGCTCTTATTTCCCCGCCGCCGGTGAAATGACGGTGCAAATTTCAGACCCGGCCACGGAGCGGGGTTACGCGCCGCTTTTTTTCGGCCTCAACCGCCTGCTGGCCCGCGTGCGGCGGCGGTTGCAAGGCGGCGTGCATTTCTACATCCTGAATATCGTGGTGGCGCTCCTCATCCTCCTCCTCGTCTGGAAATTCCTGCTGTAAATCCCTTTCCCCGGTGGGATACGCATTCTTGCGTGTCGTTGGCCCGCGAGGGGGAACCTTTGAAAATATTTTTGTGTGCGACTGAAGTCGCACCTACTTGAGGATGCGGGAAAAATCAGGCGGGTGGGATGAGGGCGGCTTTCAGCGCTTCTTTTATCTCTTCCATCCGTTCGGGGTTGGTCACCTTTTTGCCGTCCGCTTCCGAGAGGTAGAAGGTGTTGAGCGCCTTGTGCCCCTCGACGGCGATGGTGGCCGAGACGATATCCAGCCCCGCGTTGCTGATGGCGCGGGCCGAATCGAACAGCAGCCCTATGCGGTCGCGCGACACGGTTTCCACCACCGTGTGGGAGAACGACACGTCGTTGAGCACGCGCACATGCGGGTCGACCGTCACGGCGTTTTGCCCGCCGAGAATGCGGGTGCGCCCTTTCAGTATTTCGTCCACCGTTTTTTCTCCCGCCAGCACGCGGCGCATTTCCCCCTCCACGCGCCCCCAAAAAGCGTCGTCGCCTATCGGCTGTCCGCTGGGACCGTGTACGCGGAAGAAGTCGAACGCCACCCCCTCGGCGTGCGTGAGGATGACCGCTTGGAGGATGTCGATGTTTTTCGAGGCAAGGGTGCCGAGCGCGTTGTAGAGCAGCCCCAGCTTGTTTTTCGATACCAGCGTGATTTCCCCCGGATCGGTGGCGGAGACGAAGCGGTGCTGTATCACCGGCGCGCCGTCTCCCCGCATAAAGGCCGTGAAGAGGGCGGCGTCGCGCTCCACATCCTCCGGCGAGCGCATGAAGAAGTATTTGTCCGGCATCCCTTTGACGAAGCGGATGACCTCCGGCGTCATTTTTTCCGGCGGCAGGAAACGTCCCGGCGCCAGCCACTGCATCGGGTCTTTCCCCTCGAAGTAGGTGGCCCCCAGCGTGAAAAGCTCTTTCAGCAGCGCCCCCTTCCACGAGTTCCATATGCCGGGGCCGACGGCGCAGGTGTCGGCGTAGGTGAGCATGTAGAGGCGCTTGAGCGTTTCGTCGTTTTCCACCTGTTCGGCGAATTCGATGACGGTGTGCGGCTCGTGGATGTCGCGTTTCTGCGCCACGCTGTTCATCAACAAATGCTGCCGCACCAGCCGTTCCACCGTGGCGGCCTCGTCTCCGGTGTAGCCGATGCGCAGGAGGATGGCGGGATCGATCCGCTCTTCGTGATGGCCGCCCGTTCCCTTGCCCAGGTCGTGCAGCAGCAGGGCCAGCCGCACCAAATCCTTGCGCGGCTCGGCGATGTACAGGGCGCGCAGCAGGTCGCACTCGGGGCGTTCGTTCCGCTTGAGGTTGTCGAATTCGAGAATGGCGCGGAACGAGTGGCCGTCCACCGTGAAGCGGTGGTAGAGATCGAACGGGGTGAGGTAGCGGATGGAGTGGAATTCCGGGATGATCGCGGTGAGCAGCTTGCAGTCGCGCATCAGCTCCAGCGCCTTGACCGGGTCCGGCATTTCCAGAATGCCGCGCAGGCCGGTACCCAGCGCCACCGGGCCGGGACTCTCCCGCTTCCAGAGCCGGCCGATTTCGTCGAGCATCCGGCGCAGGCCGGGGGAGGGCCTCAGCTCTTTTTCCACCATCAGGCGCAGCAGGGTGAAGAGCGTTTCCGGTTTGGCGGCCAGGTCCGCCGCCGTGAGGTCTTTCACGAATATTTCGTCTTCACCCGCGAAGATGTTGGGGGCGAGCATTTTGTGGCGGAGCTTCAGGAAGAACATCTGGGTTTTGGTGCGGTAGCGCATCGCCTGCGCCCGCACGCTCTGGCCGAAGCGCAGCACCGTGTCGGCGGCGCGGTAGTAATCGTGCATCATGCGGATGACGGGGGCGTCCCCCCCGCCGGTGAAGCCAAGCCGTTTCGCCACGCGCGGCTGCAGGACGTAATCGAGCAGGTTGTGCGGCCTCCCGGTCAGAAAATGGATGTCGTTGCGCAGGCGGAGGATGAAGTCCACCGCCTCGGTGACGGCTTTTTGCTCGGCGGGATCCATCAGGCCGCGGCCGGCGATCTCCGCGATGCCGCGCACGCCGTAGCGGGCGGCGGCCACCCAGAGGGCCGTGTGGTAGTCGCGCAGCGCGCCGGGTGATTCCTTCACGTCCGGCTCGGTGAGCAGGGGCGTATTATGCCATTTGCCGTGGCGCAGTTCGCTTTCCACCCACTTGTCGCGGACGAAGCGGTCCACCTGGTTGCCCATCGCGTTTTTGGCGAACTGGTATTCAAAGCGGCCGAAGACCTCCCGGTCGCCGAGCAGGAAGCGGGACTCGATCATGCCGGTTTTGCTGATGAGGTCGGTCTGCGCGATGCGGAGGCAATCGGCGATGGTGCGGGTGGAGTGCCCCACCTTGAAGCCGAGATCCCACATCATCGGGATGACCTTGCCGGGCAGCGCTCCTTCGGCGTTGCCGATTTCCTTGTCGTACAGGAAGAGGAGGTCAATGTCCGACCAGGGGTTGAGTTCCTCCCGTCCGTAGCCGCCCAACGCCGCGAGCGCGAAGGGAAGGGCGGAGCTTTCGGGGGCAAGTTCGGCGAAGAGCTCTTTGATGATGCCGTCGGCCGAGCCGGCCCAGGCGCGGCAGATGTCGAATCCGCCGCCGCCGGCGTTATGGCGCGCCTCCAGCGCGGCGCGCGCGTCTTTTATTTTTTCGCTGAATGCGGCGCGCGTCGTCATCGCTTTTTTCTCATTTTCACTTCCGCCAGCGTCGCTTTGACGGTCAGCGGTTTCGTTTCGCGGACGAGGGTAACGGTGACCCGCACTCCCGCCGGCAGCGATAATACCGCTTTTTTCAATTGCGCGTAATGGGTGATTTTTTCCCCGTTGAAGCCGGTGATTACGTCGTTTGGCTGGATGCCGGCGGTTTGGGCCGGGCCGCCGCGGTAGACCCCCGTCACCAGCGCGCCTTCGCCCCCCTCGATGCGGAGGTGCCGGGCCGCCTCGGGCGTGAGGTCTTGCGCCGTTATCCCCAGCGTTCCGCGGCGGATACGCTCGCCGGCCGCCAGCGGCGCCATGATATCGATGGCGATGTTGACCGGCACGGCGAAGCCGATGCCGGCGGCGTCGCTCTGGATGGCGGTGTTGATGCCGACCGCTTCCCCGTTGATGTTGATCAGCGGGCCGCCGCTGTTGCCGGGGCTGATGGCGGCGTCGGTCTGGATGAAGTCCTCCATTTCGATGATGCCGAGGTCTTCGCGCTTGACGGCGCTCACAACCCCCGCCGTGAAGGTTTTGCCCACGCCGTAGGGGTTGCCGACGGCGGCAACCCATTCTCCCGGTTGCAGCGTTTCGGAGTTCCCCAGCGGCAGGACGTGATGGCGGTAGTCGGCCCGTATTTTCAGCATCGCCACGTCGCTCGCCGGATCGCTCCCCAGTATCCGCGCGTCCTGTTCGATCTCGCCCCGGTGGGCCACCCGGACGATGATCCGGTCGGCCCCGGCGATGACGTGGTGGTTGGTGAGGATGTATCCGCGCTTGTTGATGATGAAGCCGCTGCCGGAGCCGCTCCCTTCATACCGCGGCTCAAGGCGGCTGTGGATGTAGGCGGAGAGCGCGCCGTAAAAGCCGAGGTTGCCGCTGAGCAATGCGGAGAACGTGGGGCGGGGTTCCGCCTTGAGGGCGTAAATGTTCACCACCGCCGGCAGCGCCCGCCGCGCCACAGCCGCCATCGCCGGCGGCGCGGCGGCATTCGCGGTGGGAGCGGGGGGGGGAGGCGTCCGGCCGCAGGCCGCCATCATGGCCGCCGTCAGCAGAAGGACAACCCCCGTTTTCAGCGTTCCGGTTTCCGGGCGGTTATGAGGCCGCTGATGCCGAATGTCAGCGGCGCGACCGTTACATCCACAAAGCCGCATTTTTCAAAAATCTCCTTAAGGTGCGCGCCGCCGGGGAAGTCCATCACCGATAGCGGCAGGTATGTGTACGCTTCCGGATGGCCGGAGACAAGCCGGCCGATAAACGGGAGCAGCCGGGTGAAATAAAAAAGGTACAGTCCCCGCGCCAGCGGGTTGGGCGGGGTGGTGAATTCCAAAATGGCGATGGACGCGCCCGGCTTGAGCACCCGGTTGATCTCGCGCAGCCCCGTGGAGAGGTTGGCGAAATTGCGGATGCCGTAGGCGCAGGTTGCGCCGTCGAATGTGGCGTTGCGGAAGGAGAGGTTCAGCGCGTCGCCCCGCCCCAGCCGGATCGTTGTGCCTTTGACTTTGGGCAGCCCCATAACCAGCATTTGGTGGGCGAAATCGACGCCGACCACGTTTGCCTTCGGATTTTGGCGGAAGATTTCCAGCGCCACGTCGCCGGTGCCGGTCGCCACGTCGAGGTATACGCCCCCCGCGCGCGGGGCGAGTTTTTTTATGGCGGCGGTGCGCCAGCGTTGATCGATCCCCATGCTGAGCAGCCGGTTCAGCAGGTCGTAGCGCGGGGCGATGTCGCTGAACATCCGCTCTATTTTCGCGGCGTCTTTTTCAACCATCCCGTAATGATGGCATATTTGCGGCGGCAAAGGGGATTGGATTTTTTAAGAAAATCCCGGCGGCGGGAATATAATAAATCACAGGAAGGAGTTTTCATGGGACGGGACAATTCGTACGACGCCATCGTCGTCGGCTCCGGCATCGGCGGGCTTGCCGCCGCGGCGGCGCTGGCGAAGCTGAGCAAGCGCCGGGTGTTGGTGCTGGAGCGGCATTTCCAGCCGGGGGGGCAGACGCACGCATTTGCGCGCCGCGGACGTTGGCATTTCGACGTCGGCCTGCACTATGTGGGGCAGATGGCCCCCGGGGAGACGGCGCGGAAGGTGATGGATTTCCTCACCGGCGGCCGGGTTGCATGGAACCGGATGCCGGAGACGCTGGAGAGGTTCATCTACCCCGATTTCACCTTTACGGCGCGGGCCGATCCGCGGCAATATCTGGATGACCTCGCGGCGCGGTTTCCCGCCGAGGGGGATGCCCTGCGCCGCTATTTCCGCGACGCCAAAAATGCGGGTCTCTGGTACGGTTTCCGGCCGGTTGCGGACGGTTTTCCGCGGCCGTTGAAGCTTGCCGCGCGCGGCGCATATGCCCTGCTCGGCGGCCTTGCGCGGTTGACCACGAAAGAATACCTTGACCGGCATTTCAGGGACGCGCGGCTGAAAGCGTTGCTCGCTTCGCAATGGCCCGATTACGGCCTTCCCCCTTCGCAAAGCTCGTTCGGCATGCATGGCATGGTCGTTACCCACTATCTTAAAGGCGCGTGGTATCCGGAAGGAGGGGCGGGAAGAATCGCCGCCGGGATTATCCCGGAGATCGAGCGCGCGGGGGGGCGTGTCCGCACCGGGGTGAATGTGACGCGGATTATCGTGGAAGGCGGCGCCGCCACCGGCGTCGCGGCAATCGTCGATGGCGCGGAGGAATCGTTCCACGCGCCGCTGGTAATATCGGATGCGGGGGCGGTGAACACCTACTGTTCGCTCCTCCCGCCCGAAGTGCCGGTACCCTTCCGGCGGGAATTGGCGGCCTTTCCCGCCGGCTCCAGCGCGTTCGTCTTGTATCTTTGCCTCAAGGATTCCCCCGCGCGGCTCGGCTTCGACGGCGGCAACACCTGGGTATTTGAATCATACGATCACGAGGAGATGTTTTCCGCCACCGGCGCGGAAGACGGGCCGATGATGTATTTCCTTTCCTTCCCCTCGCTCAAGGATCCGAAGGCCGTGGCGCATACCGGCGAGGTGGTGACGATGGCGAATTACGATGAGTGGAAGCGGTGGGCGGGCCGCGGCTGGCGGAAGCGGGACAGGGAATACTACGCCTTCAAGGAGGCGCTTGCCCAAAAGCTGCTGGCGAAGGCCGAGGCCCGTTTTCCCGGCTTCAAGGAACTGGTGGCGCATTACGACGTTTCGACGCCGCTCACGATGGAATATTTCCAGGGGAATCCGGCGGGGGCGTTTTACGGCATTCCATGCGTGCCGCACAGGCCGCTGCAACCTTGGTCACGCCCCGGCACGCCGGTGAAAAACCTCTATTTGGCCGGCGCGGACGTCATGAGCCCCGGCATCGTGGGGGCGATGATGGGGGGCATTATGGCGATGGCCGCCACCGAAGGGGCAACCGGCATGATGAAGGTGATGGGAAAGATCATGCGCGCCGCCTCGCCGCTATCCCAATAAAAACGTTATTAACCACGAATGGCACGAAGAGCACGAATAACCAAAAATAAATTTGCTTTACTGTTTCCCGATCTCCCCATTCGTGTCCTTCGTGTCATTCGTGGTTCATCTTATTTCGGAAAAGAAATCATTTATAAATGCGCTGCGCGCGGGGGCCGACGCCGAGGCGGCAGAATATTTCGTAGGGGATGGTGCCGGCAAGTTCGGCCCAGTGCTCAGCCGATGTTTCGGGAACGCCGCCGTCCAAGACGATCACTTCGTCCCCCGGCGCGGCGGAGGGGACGCGGCTCAAGTCCACCATCACCATGTCCATGCAGACGTTGCCGACGATGGGAACCGGCTTGCCGTGAACGAGGAAGACGCCGCGGTTGGAAAGGAGGCGGTTGACGCCGTCGGCATATCCCCCCAGAACGACGCCGATTTTTTTCCTGCGCGGGGTGACGTAGGTGGCGTTGTAGCCGACCCCTTCCCCCTGCGAAATTTCTTTCACGCTGATGAGGCGGCTGGCGACGGTCATAACCGGCTTGAACTCAACCCCCTTTGTTTCGGAAGGCGGCGCGCCGTAGAGGGCGATGCCGGGGCGGACCATGTTGTAATGCGCGTATTTGTGGTTGAGGATGGCCGCGCTGTTGGCGGCGTGGATGTAGAGCGGCTTCAACCCCGATTTTTTCACCATTTCCAAAACCCCCTCGAAACGGCGGATCTGGTGGTCGGTCTGCGGCGATTGGACGTCGCCGGCCGACGCGAGGTGGGTCATTACTCCTTCGACGTGGATGTTTTTCATTTTGGCGATCTGCGTCACGGCCTCGGTGGCATCGTGCAGGGTGAAACCGAGGCGGCTCATGCCGGTGTCGAATTTGAGGTGGACGGCGATTTTTTTGCCTTCCTTCTTGCCGATACGGTTAAGCTCTTTGGCAACCCCCAGCGAAAAGACCACCGGCGTGAGGCGGTACTTCACCGCTTCGGCGGCATCTTCCGGAAAAATGCCGTCCAGCAGCAGCGCCGGAGACGCGATTTTTTCGCGGCGCAGCGCGCGGCCCTCTTCCAGCGCGCCGACGCCGAGCATCGGCGCGCCGCACTTGAGCGCTTCGCGCGCCAGCGGGATCATGCCGTGGCCGTAGCCGTCCGCCTTGATGACGGGGAGGATGGCCGCGTTGGGGGCGAGCGATTTGACGGCTTCGAGGTTGTGCCGGAAGGCCGCCAGGTCGATGCGCACGTTGAGCATGGCCGCTATTTTATACTGATTGCGCGTGAAATATGGAGTGATTCGGCAAGAAAAAACACCTCCCCTTTTCAAGGGGAGGCGCAGGAGGGGTTGGGATAGCTTGCACCAATCCTGTTTTATAAGGAGAACGGCTATTACTTTAACCCCACCTTAATCCTCCCCTCAAATGAGGGGAGGAAACTTCGGAATCGGGGATTATTCCTGCGAGGCTTCGAAATCCGGCTCGTCGAATGCCGGGTTGTCGAAGCGGGTGCATTCCTTGTTGAACGCCAGGTGCACGTCGCCGATGGGGCCGTTACGCTGCTTTGCGATGATGACCAGCGCCCGCCCCTGCGCCTCCACCTTTTCGGGGGAGTAGTACTCTTCGCGGTAGACGAAGCAGACGAGGTCGGCGTCCTGCTCGATGGTGCCGGATTCGCGCAGGTCGGCCAGTTGCGGCCGCTTGTTGGGGCGCTCTTCCACTTTGCGCGAAAGCTGCGAGATGGCGACGACCGGGACATCCAGTTCGCGCGCCAGCCCCTTGAGGCCGCGGGTGATCTCGGCGATTTCCTGCACGCGGTTTTCGGATTTGAGGCGGCCGCTCATGAGCTGCAAGTAGTCGATGAAGATGATGTCCAGCCCCTTGTCGGCCTTCAGGCGGCGCGCTTTCGAGCGGATGTCGAGCACGGTCTGGGCCGGGGAGTCGTCGATGTGGATTTTCGAGGTGTAGAGGTGGTTGGCCGCGGTGGTGATCTTGGGCCAATCGTTTTGCGAGAGGAAGCCGGTGCGTATTTTGTGCATGCTGATGGAGCTTAACGATGAGATCATGCGCAGCACCAGTTGCATGGCGCTCATTTCCAGCGAGAAGAAGGCGACGCTTTTTTCCTGCTCGATGGCCATGTATTCCGCCATGTTGATGCAGATGGCGGTTTTGCCCATCGAGGGGCGGCCGGCCATGACGATGAGGTCGCCCCCTTGCAGGCCGGCGGTCTTTTCATCGAATTTCTTGAAGCTGGTCGGGATGCCGGTGATCAGTTCCTTGCGGTCGAACAGTTTTTCGACGTTCTGGATAGATTCGTTCACCACCGTTTTGATGTCGCGGAAGCCTTTGTTGACGCGCTTTTCGGCGATCTCGAAGATCATCGATTCGGCGCGGTCGATCACCATATCCACCTCCTCGCAGTCCTCGTAGCCGAGGGTGACCACTTCGGCGGCGGTGGTGATGAGGCCGCGCAGCAGCGCCTTTTCCTTTACGATGCGGGCGTGGACGCCGACGTTGGCGGCGGTGGGGATCAGCTCCATCAGGCGGGCCAGGTAGTCGAGGCCGCCCGTATCGTCGAGCTGTTTTTTCCTGCGCAGCTTTTCGCTGACGGTCATCAGGTCTATCGGCTCGTTCGCGTTGAAGAGATCGATGAACGCGGCGTAGATCAGCCGGTGGGCCGGCTTGTAAAAATCCTCGCCGTTCTGCACGAATTCGACGGCGCGGGGCATCGCCTGGTTGTCGAACAGGATGCCGCCGAGAACCGACTGCTCGGCCTCGATATTATGCGGCGGCACTCTCCCCGGCCCGGGCATGGGCATCGGGCGCGGCGAGAGGTCGCTCGGCATGGCGCGGGGTTACTCCGCCGCGCCTTCCGCCGGTGCTTCTTCGGTCAGTGCTTTTTCTTCGGCTTCGGCCTGTATTTCCACGGTGACGGTGGCGGTCACTTCGGGGTGGACTTTTATCTCCACCTTGTGTTCGCCCACGGTCTTCAGCGGCATATCGATGTGAATCTTGTGCTTGTCGAGGTGGAAATGGCGGTTGCCGATCAGTTCCTTGGCGATATCGGTCACGGTGACCGAGCCGAAGAGTTTCCCTTCCTCGCCCGACTTGCGGATGAACACGAGGCGCACTTTCGACAGCTCTTCGGCCATCTGCGTGGCGTCGGCCTTCAGGGCCGCCAGCCGCTTGGCGCGCTGCACCATGTGCTGTTCGATCACCTTCAGGTTGCCCTTGGTCGCCTCGATGGCGAGGCCCTGCGGCAGGAGAAAGTTCCGGCCGTAGCCGCCCTTCACCTTGACCTTGGTTCCAGCCTTGCCCAATTTCTCCACGTCTTCTTTAAGTATCACTTCCATTGGTATCCTCCTTTTCGCCTTTCGCAGGGCGTATTTTTCTGAAATCGAGCCACAGGTCGAACAGACCGAGGCCAGCCGTTCCCGCGATCATGAACGGCTGAAAACTTATTAAAATATAAATGGTCCACCGCAGAAAGCGGGGGAGCCGGCCACGCTCGAACCAGTGCCGGAGAACGCAAAGCCCCCCCATGAAATAGAGGGCGACGGTTACGATCAGCAGGTTCATCCCCACGGCGTGGGCCGCATCGTCCGGCACCAGCATCAGCCCGCCGCCGATAATGAAAAAAAACACCGTCTTTTCCGGTGGCGACCAGCGGTTGAGCTCCAGCGGACTCGCGGCCGGGAGCCAGCTCCAGCGGCTCCGGAGGGCCGCGTAGGCCGCGTAATTCATGAACATCGCCGACAGGTAGAGCACCGTCATCGCGCCGGGGAGCGCCCGCACCACCCAGAGGGCGATGGCGTCGCTGTTTTCCTTCAGCAGGGCTATCTGGTCGTCCGGCATTCCCGCCTTTTCGTACACGGCGATGGTTTCGGCCATCATTCCCTTCACGGCGGAGAACGCCGCGGCATAGAGTCCGGCCAAGTCTCCCTGTCCGGCCAACGCCAGCAGCGCCGTTGCCGCCATGGAGGCCGCGGCGGTGGTGAGCACCGTCGCGGTGAATGTTTTGCCGTTGCGTATCATGGTCGCCATCATCAGTCCCGCCAGTCCGTAGCTGAGGAAGTACACGGCGCCCGCCTTGGGTCCCATCAGCAGCCCGATCACGCCGGCCGAGGCGAGTACCGCCGCGGCGCCCGCCGGCGTTCCGTGGGTGAAGGCGTAATAGATGATCGGCAGGGGGGCGAAGGGGTTGAGCAGGCTTCCCAGCACCGGCACATACAGGATGGATAGAAACAGCAGCGCGCTTAAAACGGGCGCCGCCACCCAGCCCACGATGCCGCCGCGGGCGGTCATGCCCGGAGACGGAACCCCCCCGGAAGCGGCCGGTGAACTGGTGGCAACCATCGTTATCTCCGTATCTCCGTTACAGCGACATCGTGAACGGCAGCAGGGCGATGTTCCGGGCGCGCTTGATCGCCTCGGTCACCGAGCGCTGGTGTCTGGCGCAGTTGCCCGAAACGCGGCTCGGTATGATCTTGCCGCGTTCGGTGGTGAGCGCCTTCAGCGTTTTGATGTCCTTGTAGTCGATGAAGGTCACCTTGTCGGCGCAGAATCGGCAGACTTTGCGCTGCGGGTAAAGCTTTTTCTTTCTCCGTTTCGTGTTTCTCGGTCTCATGCGGTTGGTTGTCCTTTAATGTAAAAGTCGGTTTTTGTTTAGAACGGCACGTCGTCGTCCGCGGGCGCGGGCATTTCCCCCACGTCATGTTCCGGGGATGGGCGCGTTCCGCCCGCCGGGCCGCCGGCCCCCCCGCCCTTCGGGAGGAATTGCACGGTGGTGGCGGTAATTTCCATTTTGGAGCGTTTCTGGCCGGTTTCCTTGTCGTCCCACGAGCGGGAGCGGAGCCGTCCTTCGACGAACACCGGCGCCCCCTTTTTCAGGTAGGTCACGCAGTTTTCGGCGGTCTTGCCCCACACGTTGATGTCGATGAAAAGGGTTTCTTCCTTTTTATCGTCGCCGCTGCCCCATTTGCTATTCACGGCGAGGCCGAGCGTGGTGACGGCCTGGCCGCCGGGCGTATAGCGCAGCTCCGGGTCGCGGGTGATATTACCCATCATGAATACCCTGTTTAAACTGGCCATTGTTTATCCCCCCGCCCGGTTTAGAAGCGTCCGCCGCCACCCTCACGGCTGAATCCCATCGGGGCTTCCACGGTGGGGCGCAGCATCGTTTTTTCATGGTGACACAGCGTGATGTATTTGATGACCGATTCGTTGATCTTGAAGGCGCGTTCCAGCTTCGCCACGATCTCGCCGGGACCGGTGATGTGCAGAAGGGTGTAATGGCCGTAGCGGTGCTTGCCCACGGTGTAGGCCAGCTTCTTTTTTCCCCACTGTTCGATGTGGTCGACGACGGCCCCTTCCTTCTCCAGGAAAGTTTTCACCTCCTGGGTGTATTGGGCGACCGCTTCGTCGGTTTTTTCCGGTTCGAGAACATAGACGGCTTCGTACTTCGGCAAAAGTTCCTCCTTGTGGTTATTATAGCCCCCGCCACAACGGACGGGAGCAAGGGTTACAAGTTCCGCAAGGGGGTGACTATAGCACCGGCGGCGAAAAATTGCAATCGTTAGCCTTTTCCAATATGGAATGAGTCTGAAGGGGGGACGTGATTCCAACATGAAATGAGTCTGAAAGCTGTTCATGATAGGGGGATGAATACCATCATGAGCCTGAACGAGTTACAGAGCATTGACCAATTGAACCTGTTTC
>JACRGQ010000067.1 GCA_016217735.1 Nitrospinota bacterium | reverse complement strand
GCCGGACGATCTGAGGAAGAAGGCTCATGGTCATTTGAAATCGCTACAGCGCAACCAGAAAAAGGTACGCTCGTTCTTTGACGAGCCGAATGTACGTTATGCCGCATAATCATGTCGCCTTACTAACGACTTCCTTAGTATTTCCCTCTTTTCCCCGAAAGGGATTCTTCGCCCTACAAGGGTATTTCCGCGGCGGTTTGTACGCGGCTGGCTCCATTTCCGCTTCAGCGGACTTCCGGCCCGGTTTGGTCATTTCCATTCCGAGCCTCATTGCATTTCGCTGCCGCATCTTCGCTCCGCCGCTCCCTCATAATGACAACCGATGGGAGAGGGGCGCGGAGTGGGATAGAATACGGGGATGGAAAAAAAGGCAATGCGGTTCGCTATCACCGTGGGGGATCCCGCCGGGGTCGGCCCCGAAGTGGCATTAAAGGCGCTGGCGCTTGTACCGCCATCACGGCGACGGCAATTGGTGCTGATAGCCGACCACGTGGCGCTTACGCGCACCGCATCGCGGCTTTTGCGCGGCGTGAAGCTTTCTCCATACGGGGCCGGGCGGCTACCGCCCCCGGGACACGCGGCGTTTTTGGAAATACGCGCGCTTCCCCCCAAAGGGGTTGCGCCGGGGAAAATCGACCGCGCCGCCGGGCGGGCCGCCGCCGTCTACATCGCCGCCGGGGTGGAGCTTGCGCTGAAGGGAGAGGTGCGCGGCATCATCACCGCGCCGATACACAAAAAGGCGCTGGCATTGGCCGGTATCCCCTACCCCGGCCATACCGAGATGCTGGCGGCCCTCTCCGGCACGAAGCGGTACGCCATGATGCTCGCCTCGCCTGCCATGAAGGTGGTGGTGCTCACCACCCATCTATCGTTACGCGATGCCATCAAGGGGGTGACGGAAAAAGCGATTCTGGAAAAACTGACCCTCATGCACAAATCGTTGCGGCTGAAAAAACCGATAGGGGTCTGCGGCCTCAACCCCCACGCATCCGACGGCGGACTTTTTGGGGACGAGGAAGCGCGCATCATCGCCCCCGCCATCGCGGCGGCGCGGAAAGCGGGGATAGACGCGGTGGGGCCGCTGCCGGCCGATACCAGTTTCGCCCCGCGGGTGCGCGACCGCTACGGCGCGTTTCTGGCCATGTACCACGATCAGGGGCTGGTCGCCATCAAGGCGGTGTCGTTCGGCAATTGCGCCAACATCACGCTGGGTCTGCCCTTCATCCGCACATCTGTGGATCACGGCACTGCGTTCGACATCGCGGGAAAGGGGAAGGCCGACCCGTCGTCAATGCTCTTCGCCATCGAAGCCGCTTTCACACTCGCCCGCTAGCGGGGAATTACGCATAAAAAAGCCCGCCGCGCGGGGTGCGCGGCGGGCGTATGGGCTTTGCTTACAGCTTGCCGATGAGCAGCGGGGCGAGGATCAGCGACACGGTGTTGATGACCTTTATCAGCGCGTTCAGCGCCGGGCCGGCCGTATCCTTGAACGGATCGCCGACGGTATCGCCGACAACCGCCGCTTTGTGGGCGTCGGAGCCTTTGCCGCCGTGGAGGCCATTCTCGATGTACTTCTTCGCGTTGTCCCACGTGGCGCCGCCGTTGGACATCATCAAGGCCATCATCAGGCCCGACACGATGACGCCGCCCAGCACGCCGGCCAGCGCCACCGGTCCCAGCAGGAAGCCGACGACGATGGGGGCCAACACGGCCAGCAGGCCCGGCATAACCATTTCCTTCAGCGCGGCGGCGGTGACGATATCGACGCAGGTGGCGTAATCAGGCTTCGCCGTCCGCTCCATAATGCCGGGGATTTCCTTGAATTGCCGCCGCACTTCATGCACCACCCCGTGCGCCGCGCGCCCGACGGCTTCCATGCAGAATGCGGAGAAGAGAAACGGCAACCCGGCCCCGATGAACAGGCCGACGATGAGCTTGGGGTCGGTAAGCAGGAACGCGATTTCCTTGCCCGCGTTCATTGCGATGGTATCGGAATACGCCTGGAACAGCACCACGGCGGCAAGCGCCGCCGAGCCGATGGCGTAGCCCTTGGTGACGGCCTTGGTGGTGTTGCCCACCGCGTCGAGCTGGTCGGTGATCTTGCGCACGTCTTTGGGCAGGTTGGACATCTCGGCGATGCCGCCCGCGTTATCGGTGATCGGTCCGTAGCTGTCCATCGCGATCACCATGCCGGTGGAGGAGAGCATGGCGACCGCCGCCACGGCGATGCCGTAGACGCCCGCGAACCAGCCCGCCGCCATCATCGCGGAGATGATTATCAACACCGGTATCGTGGTGCTCTTCATGCCCATGGCAAGCCCCATGATGATGTTGGTGCCGGCGCCGGTCTCGGAGGCTTGCGCCACTTTCCGCACCGGGGTGTAATCGGTGGAGGTGAAGTATTCCGTCACGACGGTAATCAGGAAGGTGACGACGAGGCCGACCGCGGCCGCCCCGAACAGCGCCATTTTGCCGCCCATCATGCTGTTGGTGACGAACCAGAAGCCGATGAGCGAAATAACCGCCGTGACCGCCTGCGCTTTGTACAGCGCCATCATGATGTTTTGGCTTTTCGGCAATTTGGCGAAGAACGTGCCGGCGATGGTCGCCAGCACCGCCACGGTGCCGAGCGCGAACGGATAGAGAACCGCGTTGTCCTTCCCGTAGAGTTCAATGACATCCTTTGAAGTAATGGCGAGGATCATGGCGGCGATAAGGGTGACGGCGTAGGTCTCGAAAAGGTCGGCCCCCATGCCGGCGCAATCGCCGACGTTGTCGCCCACGTTATCGGCGATGACAGCCGGGTTGCGCGGATCGTCTTCGGGAATGCCCGCTTCCAGCTTGCCGACGAGGTCGGCCCCCACGTCCGCCGCTTTGGTGTAAATGCCGCCGCCGACGCGGGCGAACAGCGAAATAAGGCTGGCGCCGAAGCCGAAGCCGATGCACTGCGCCGGATCGCCGGTGAGAAGATAGGTGACCGTGACGCCGATGAGCGACAGGCCCACCACCATCAGGCCGGTGACCGAGCCGCCTTTGAACGCGACGTCAAGCGCCGCGGCCATGCCGTGCCGGGCCGCCTCGGCGGTGCGGACGTTGGCGTTGACCGAAACGGTCATGCCGATGTAGCCGGCCAGGCCGGAGAGAATCGCGCCGGCCAAAAAGCCAAGCGCTATGGAAGTGCCGGACGTGAAAAAGATAAGAACGAAAAAGATCATGCCGATAACGGCGATCGTTTTGGACTGGCGGTTCAGGTAGGCCATGGCCCCCTGCTTGATGGCGAGGGCGATCTCGCGCATCACCTCGTTCCCTTCGGAATGTTTTTTGATGTCAACGATGAGATAGAACGCATACGCGATGGTGATGACACCGGAAATCAAGGCCGCCGTGGTAATTGGATTACTGAAAATAGCTCCCATATCTGGATTACCCATTTCTCTAACTTAGGATGTTAAACCTCGTGCAGCAACGCTGCGTTTCCCCCTTTTTGCACGGTGCCGGGCACGGATGCAGCCGCTAGGAAACCATAGCCCCGCGGGAAGGTCAAGCCCGAACTCCCGCCGCCGTTTGACAGGCCGGGGAACCGGCTCTAAACTTGAATGAGGAGGTAACCGTATGCCCTCAATTGACCAGGCGTTGCTTCACTCCGTGCGCCAGAGCAGCCGGAAGGCGCTGGAGGATATTGGCGCCAATACGCAAAAAACCGGCAAAGAGAAAGTGCGCGAGTCCACGATGAAAACCACCGAAAAAGGGGTCGCCCGCCGCGGCCGGCAATTGGCGCAGTTCGTCGCCGAAGAAGGAAAAGGGAACGGCGTCAGCAAGAGCGCCTGACAATACATACGCGGGCGGGGAGAAAGGACTTTTTATGAAAACACAGAATACGCAGGCACAGGCGTCGCGCGCCACCGAGTCGCGCGCCTCTTCCACCAAATCCGCACAGCGGCACGAGCCGGGGGGCGGAAGCTACAAGTCGCAATTAAAATCGAAGGAAAAACTGGGCGCCGCCGCGCCGCGTGACAAGCAGATGCCCGAACAGCTCAAGGGGAATCAGGTGCGCGAACGCGCATAAGCCGATTATATTGTATCGCAGGGGCGCGGTGAGCGCGGATTATCAAGTGGCGCAAGACGCCTGATACTTGATTGCGAGACCGCGCCCCTTTTTCTTTTCACTCCCGCCCGGCGTAGACCCCCTTTACGATGACATTCAGTTCGTGAATGATGTCCGCCAGTTCCTTCGTTTGACCGTCCAGCGAAACGCCCAGACTGGCGGCCTCTTGCGCCTTTTGGGCGCTTTGTTGCGTAACGGAATCCATCTCGGTCACCGCTTTGTTGATCTGGTCGATGCCGATAGCCTGTTCGCTGGCGGCGTTGCTGATCTGTTCCACCAGATGCGCGGCCCGCGTTGTAAGCGCGGCGATTTTTTCAAAGGTTTGCACGGTGCTGGCGGTAATATCGGCCCCTTCGCGGGCGCGGATGACGGCGTCCTGAATCAACCGGGTGGTGTCTTTCGCGGCGGCGCCGCTGCGCCGCGCGAGGCCGCGCACCTCTTCGGCCACCACGCCAAACCCTTTGCCGTGTTCGCCCGCGCGGGCCGCCTCAATCGAGGCGTTGAGCGATATGAGGTTCGTCTGCATGGCGATCTCCTCGATCACTTTCATGATTTTGGCTACCTCGGCGGAGGAGTCCTTGATCTGTTCCATCGCCTGTACAAGGTGTTTCATGGAGGTGTTCCCCTCATCCACCATCGCCGCCGCGCCGCGCATCACCGTGTTGGCCTCTTTGGCGTTATCGGCGGTATGGCGCACCATCGATGATATTTCCTCCAGCGAGGCCGAAGTTTGCTCAAGCGAACTGGCCTGCCGCGCCGCCCCCTCCGAAAGTTCGCCGCTGGCTTCCGCCATCAAGTGCGAAGCGCCGGTTACCTTGCCGGTGGTTTCCCGCAACTTGCCGGATATGCGCATCAGCACGGTATTCACCTGGTAGCGGATCATCCAGAAGAAAAATAAAAATATAACGGCGAATTCAGCCGTGTAAAAAAGCGCCATCACCCCGTCGTTCTTCAAAATTTCCGCTTCCGCGTCCGCCAGCGGAATAACCAGGCTCAACGCGCCGTTGGCGGTTCCTTCACTCCCTTGATGGCAGTCGAAACAGTTGATGCCGGTTTTTTCACCCCACTCTTTGGACATAAGGAACGGAATCACCACCCGCAACCCGTGCGCGCCGCCCTCCATCACGAACAACGATTCCATTTTGCCGCTGGCCAACACCCGCTTATCCACTTCGTCGCGCGGCTTTTCCCCGGCCGGACCCTCGCCGTACTGCTCATCCACGTCCGCGCCGCGGATCACCCGCACTTCGCGCACCCCCTTGAACGTGGCGAAGGAGTTAAGATATTGCCGCCGCTCGCCGATCGTCCCCTGCGCCATCATGTTGTTGAGCGTAAGGAGGATGGATTCGCTTAAATTCAGCGCCCGCTGTTCCGCCCCTTTAAGCACGGTCTGTTTGAGCTGGCGGTGTGTCCAGAAGGTATTGGCGGCGGATGTCAGCAAAAGGATAAAGGTAAGTGACGCCAGGATTTTAAACCCCAGCCCCTTTTCTTCAAACCACTTCATATCTGTGTCCCTTCCGTTACAACTTGTCCTATCCTATCACAGACGGGATAGGCATTGACCCGCCGCCCGCCGTGCGGTCTAATTCCCGGTAATGATCGCAAAGCTGTTCAGCGCCGCACACCTCGGCATCGAGGCGTTTCCCGTGGAAGTGGAAGTCGATCTCACCCCCGGCGCATTTTTCTACATCACCGTGGGGCTGCCGGACGCGGCGGTGAAGGAAAGCCAAAACCGCATTCTCGCCGCGTTGAAAAATTCCGGTTTCGAAATGCCGATAAAGAAAATCACCGTGAACCTCGCCCCCGCCGACGTCCGCAAGGAGGGGAGCGCGTTCGATCTGCCGATAGCGCTGGCCATCCTCGCCGCGCAGGGAATCATCCCCGCCGAGCGGCTCAATGACCTTTTCATCATCGGCGAACTGGCCCTCGATGGACGGGTGAAGCCGGTGCGCGGGATGCTCTCCGTCGCGGTGACCGTGAAAGCCCGCCATGCCGCCGGATTGCTCTGTCCCGCCGACAACGCCGGCGAGGCGGCGGTGGTGGAGGGGGTGAATGTCTACCCGGTGGAAACACTAGCCCAGGCGGTGGGGTGGCTGCTGGGCGAAACCGCCATCGAAAAGGCCAAGCCGATGCTGTTCGGGCTGGGGGCCACGGTGGAAGACGAAGTGGACTTCACCGACGTGAAGGGGCAATACCACGTGCGCCGCGCCGTGGAAGTGGCCGCGGCGGGGGGCCACAACGTTCTTATGATCGGCCCCCCCGGTTCCGGCAAATCAATGATCGCCCGGCGGCTTCCCACCGTGATGCCCGGCTGGTCGCTGGAAGAGGCCATCGACTGCTCCCGCATCCACAGCGTGGCGGGCCTGCTGGGACGCAACATTTCGGTGCTCTCGCGCCGGCCGTTCCGCGCGCCGCACCACACCGTGTCGGACGCCGGCCTCGTGGGGGGCGGCAACAATCCGGTGCTGCCGGGCGAGGTTTCGCTGGCGCATCACGGTGTGCTCTTTCTCGCTGAGTTGCCGGAATTCCGCCGCAGCGCGCTGGAGGTGTTGCGCCAGCCGCTGGAGGACGGGCGGGTGGTGATCGCGCGCGCGTCTTCGTCGGTCGCGTTTCCGGCGGAGTTCATGATGGTCTGCGCCATGAACCCCTGCCCCTGCGGCTTTTCCACCGATCCGGTGAAGGAGTGCCGTTGCACCACATTGGAGATACGCCGCTACCGCCAGAAAATTTCCGGGCCGCTGCTGGACCGCATCGACATACAGGTGGACGTGCCGGCGGTGAAATATCAGGAGTTGAAGGGGGATGCCGACGGCGAATCATCCGCCGCCATCCGCGCGCGGGTGGACATGGCGCAGAGCCGCCAGAAAAAGCGGTTCGCAAAAAGCCGCATCTACCGCAACGCGCAGATGGGATCCAAGCAGATAAAAACGCACTGCAGGGTGGGGCCGGAATCGGAAAACCTGCTCAAGATGGCGATGGAGCGGCTGGGCCTTTCGGCGCGCGCCCACTCGCGGATTTTGAAGGTGGCCCGCACCATCGCCGACCTCGCCGGTTGCGACGACATCCGCACCGAGCATATGGCGGAGGCCATCCAATACCGCGCGCTCGAACGGGGATTGTGAGTAGATTTATCGCCTAGCCCCCCATTCAGTTGTAATGCTGAATCGCTCCCCGCCTATACCTCCTTTCGGAACACCCACACATGCAGCATCCCGCCCAGAGGTTTCTGTTCCTCCACAAGCTTCCGGTCTTTTGCCCATCTGAGGACTTCGTCTTCCACCGTTGCGCCTGAGCGGGCAATACCCCAAAGACAGAGGCCAAATGAAAACCGACCTTGCCTGATCGAATATTTGATGACATTCGGCAAATTCATTAAGCTGCCGGTTTCAATGATTAGAAGGTATCCCCCCGGCTTTAACATCCCCCACACCCTGTTCAACGCCGCCACCCTGTCGGGCAGAACGAAAAGAAGTGAAGAGATGGAGATGACATCCGGTTTTTCACCATGCGCTGCGGCAAGCGTATCGAGATCCTGATTGAAAAAGTGCACCTTGGGATAAAGCTTTTGGGCCATGATTACCGATGCCGGATTCATGTCGAACCCCACTGCGGCAAATCCCCTCTCCGATGCGATGCCGGGAATAAGCCCCGGCCCGCAGCCGATGTCGTGCCATAGACCGCGGCTGGGAACCGCGCTCACCGCTTCCGCGTGAACATCGGCGTAAAACCGCTGGCGTTGCAGCCAGCGGAAGAATGCCGCTCCCAGCCAATTCCGCATTAGAACGTATATCCCACATGAAAGGTCGCAAACCCCAACGCCGGTTGAACATCGTAACATTGGGCGCCGACACAGTTGTCCCCCCTGACCTTTGACTGGTAGCCAACCCCCGCCCACGGTTTCAAGTAGAAATGTTCGGAACCGGCAATATGCCATCGATAGCCAATGGAAAGCATGGCAAGAAAAATTGCAAATGATGAGCTTGCTCCTCCGTTCTCAATCCGATACTCCTGCGAACCCAATTGGAGCCCGGCGTACGGGGTATCCTTTTCCTCCGTCAGGTCATATTCGACGAACAGGGAGGCGCCCCCGTTTATCCTGGCGGACCACCCTTTGTCACTATTGTTACTGTTCATGCCGATAAAAATATCCGGCAACTTCAACGAATAGGTTCCGGCCCCAATGGATAACCTACTGATACCTTCAGGCCGATAGAAAGCATGAAGGGCATATCCGCTTAGCGGAAATGTCACGGGATCGGTCTCTATCGAAATCCCGGACGCCACGGCGGCATTCGGCGGAATCGCCGGGAAAAGCAAAAGGGCAAGCATCAAGACGACCTTGAAAAATTTCAACATAATCCGTTCCTTCTTTTAAGTTAATTGACCCATTTATAACGTCCTGATATAGAATGTAAAGTAGTGGCGAAAAGGTAACTAATGGTCATGAAAGGTATTAGATGGCGATTTTAAAGGAAAAATCACGGCAAAATAAATATGATGCCGCGTGCGCTTCCGATTGCCCGGTGCGCCGATCCCTGGAAATTCTGGATGGAAAATGGACCATGCTGGTTCTAAGGGATCTTATGGGCGGCCCCAAGCGTTTCGGAGTCCTGCGCCGCTCCCTTAATCATATAAATCCCAAAACGCTCACTGACCGGCTGCGGCATCTGGAAAAGCACAAGATCGTTTCAAAAAAGATATTTCCGGAGATCCCCCCCCGCGTTGAATATAAATTGACCGAAAAGGGAATGCATTTAAAGCAGGTTATCGTTGCGCTGAAAAAATGGGGGATGGAACACCTGTAGACGGTTGGTGACTGTTCATCAACCAAGGTGATTCAGCGGGGATACGGGGTTAACCGGAGCATATGGCGGAGGCCATCCAGTACCGCGCGCTCGAACGGGGATTGTAGCTCGCCTGACGGGAAAAGAATTTCTTTAGGTAGGTACGGACTTTAGTCTGTACATTGGCGCGAAGCGGCAACAAGTCGGCCCAACGGGCCGATGAGGGAAGCTTCGATACTATTTCTGGATCCCCGCCTTCGCGGGGATGACGGGGAAAGGGCGGTTACCCGCCGGATTTGCCGAGCGATTTCCAACTGACGATGTCTTCGTTGATCCCTTCGCCCCCCGGCGCGTTGTCGGCGCCGTTGCTGACGATGTCGTACTCGCGGCCGTTATCACCGGGGGCTTTGTAATGATAGCTGTTCCCCCACGGATCGGCGGGGAGGTCTTTTTTCAGGTACGGCTTGATGGCGGCCAGCCCCTCTTCGGTGGAGGGATATTTGTGGTGTTCCAGCCGGTAGAGATCGAGCGCCTCCTCAAACATGCCGATCTGCACCGCCGCGTCTTTTTGTTTGGCGGTGTCGGCATGCTTGAACAGGCGGGGACCCACCAGTCCGGCCAAAAGGCCGAGGATCACCATCACGATCAGCAGCTCAACCAGCGAGAAGCCGCCGCTGGCGGTAACGGTTCCGCGTTTCATATCCATCCGGGGAATTATACCTTATCCGCTCCCTGTTAATTAAATCCGGTATTGGCATCCGCCGCAAAAACACGTTATTATTGTTCGGGGAGAAGCCGTACGTGGGGAGTGCGCCGAAAACTTCGTTCGCGGCAACCTGACACGGCACGTTGCATTTTAACCGATTGTTATACCCTTAGACTGAGGAGACCGGGTTTATGAAAAGCCTCCAGGCAAAGATGACCGCGATGCTCACGCTCATGCTCTTCGTTTCGCTCGTCCTCGCCCTGTTCCTCATCGACCAGGCCCGCGGCGAACGCGGGATGGCGAAGCGTTATGACATCATGCAACGCGCCGCGGGACACCTGAACGCCGCCGCCGGCTGGCAGGCGATAGAGCGCGGGGTGGGCGCGACCATTTTGGGGAGCGACAAACCCGCCGACGCGTTGTTAACCAGATACGCCGAGTTGGGGAGCAAGGGGGACGCCGATGCCGATGAGGCCAATAGAGAGATTGAACTCCTTTTAAAATTGGAAAAGGATGCCGACGTGGCAAGCAAGCTTTCCGCCTGGCAGTCCACCTTAAAGGATTTGCGGGATGGCCGTCCGCGCGTGAAATCAAAGGGGATGGCGGTACCCGACTGGGTGAAGGCCGCCACCAAAAACATTGACGCCGAATTTGCGTTGCGCAACACCATCTTCTCGCCGCGCGACCAACGCGAGCAGGTGCTGTATTACAACTCGGTGGTGCGGGCCAACGCCGCCACGCTGTGCGAATATGCGGGGCGCGAGCGGGCGGCCCTCGGCTCACGCATAGCCGCCGGCGAGCCGATTCCCGCCGCGCAGGTGGAAACGCTGAAGGCGTGGCGCTCCATCGTGGATAACGCCGCGGCGCAGGTGCTGGCCCTGAAAACGCTTTCCTCCACACCGCCCAAACTTGTGGCCACCATCGACGCTTTTGAAAAGGAATTTTTAGGCTCCTACCAGCAACTGCGTGAACAGGTGTACACCGCCAACGCCGAGAGCAAGCCATACCCGGTAAACGGCGGCGAATGGATAACGCGCGCCACCAAGGCGATAGACACCGGCCTCGCCATATCCAACACCATCGGTGAACTGGCGGCCGAAGCCGCCACCGAGATCGGCGCGAAAGCCCGCAATACCATGATTCTGAACACCGGCCTGCTCGCCTTTGCCGTGGCGGTGTTTTTATTCGTCCTGTTCTTCGTGCGGCGCAAGGTGATCCAGCCCATCAATGTGGTTATTCATGGGTTGATCGAAGGCTCCGGCCAGATCGCCAGCGCTTCCGCCGAAATTTCCAACGCCAGCCAGGCGCTGGCCAGCGGCGCCACCCAGCAGGCATCATCTCTGGAAGAGACCGCCGCTTCGTTGCAGCATATATCCGAAACAAGCACCTCCAACAGCCAAAACGCCACGCAGGCGGCAAGCGCCATGAAAAATTCCGAACAAACTGTCATGGAAGGGGCGGCCGCCATGAAGGAGATGGAGTCGTCCATGGCATCCATCAAAAAATCGTCGGGCGAAATATCCAAGATCATCAAGGTCATCGAGGAGATCGCCTTCCAGACCAACCTGCTGGCGCTCAACGCCGCCGTGGAAGCGGCCCGCGCCGGCGAACACGGCAAAGGCTTCGCGGTGGTGGCCGAGGAAGTGCGCAATCTGGCGCAGCGTTCCGCCACCGCCGCCAAGGATACCGCCGCGCTCATAGAAAACGCCGTGCGGCAGGCGGGCAATGGCGAGGGAATAGTGAAAAAACTCGCCGAGAACTTTGAAAAAATATCCGAATCGACGAAAAAAGTGGGAAGCGGTGTTGCCCAGATCGCCATTGCCAGCACCGAGCAGTCGAACGGCGTGCAACAGGTCAATCAGGCGGTCTCCCAGATGGACAAGGTAACGCAGCAGAACGCCGCCACCGCCGAGGAATCGGCCGCCGCGGCGGAAGAGCTGAACGCGCAGGCGGAAACCCTGTATGACCATGTGAACGATCTCACCCGCCTCATTACGGGCGAAGACCTCAAACGCGAAGGGCATTAAATAACGGCGGACGGAGAGGCCTACATAAGTTGGAAAGAGGACTATGAAATAGGCATTTCGGAAGTTGACCGGCAGCATATGCGGCTGGTGGAACTGATAAACGAATTGCACGCCTCGATGGAAACCGGCACCGCGGCCGAAACCGAAAAGGTGCTGCAGGGACTCGTCGACTATACCATCACCCATTTCGCCGACGAAGAGCGTCTGCAGGAGCGGCATGGCTACCCGGGGCTGGATGGGCACCGGAAGCTTCACGCCGAGTTGGTGGCGGAAGTGCTCGGCTACAGTAAGCGTTTTCAGACCAAGGAACCGGGCCTTGAAGCGAACCTGATGTGGTTCCTGAAAGACTGGCTGCTGAACCACATCAAACTGCAAGACGCGAAAATCGCCAAACATATTTTGGCTAAATAGCGCGGGGACAGGTTTGCCGCAGGGGCGGGTTTTAAACCCGCCCGTACAACAGCCGCCCTTTTTTTTTACTTAAAGCTTCCCCGCCGTGTACAATTCTGACTGTTCCCTTGCCGGGATGGCGAAATTGGTAGACGCAAGGGACTTAAAATCCCTCGGGTGGAAACGCCTGTGCCGGTTCGATTCCGGCTCCCGGCACCATTTTCGGCTAAAGTGCGATGCCTTACACCACGTCGACGCCGCGCGGGCCGTCGGCGACAAGCCCGATGCTGTAGGCCGCGTGGCCGTTGGCATTAAAAAAATCCAGCGCCGTCTTTTCGTCCGCTTTGTCCACCGCCAGCACCAGACCGATACCCATGTTGAAGGCGCGCTCCATTTCCTCCTGCGCCACGCCCGCGGTCTTTTGGATGAAACCGAACACCGGCAGCACCGGCCATGTGCCGCGCTTAACGGTCAGCCGCTTGCCTTCCGGCACCACGCGGACGATGTTGTCCTTGAAGCCGCCGCCGGTGATGTGGGCGATGGCATGCACTTTCGTTTTTTTCAAAAAGGCCAATACGGCGTTGGCGTAATTCACATGCGGCGCGAGGAGGATGTCCTTCACGCTCCGGTCGAATCCTTTCGGCGCGTCGTGTACGCCCAGTTTCGCCATGTCGAAGAAGACCTTGCGCGCCAGCGTGTAGCCGTTGGTGTGCAGCCCGTTGCTGGCGAGGCCGATGAGAACCTGTCCGGCGGCCAGTGTGCGGCCGTTTACGATTTCATCCCGCTCCACCACCCCGGTGATGATGCCGGCCACGTCGTACTCTTTTGCCTGATACATGCCGGGAAGTTCGGCGGTCTCGCCCCCCAGGATAACCACGCCCGCATCGCGGCAGGCGGCGGCCATGCCGCGCAATATCTCTTCCATCTGCGCGGGGAGCAGCCGGTTCATCGCCACGTAGTCGAGGAACGTCAGCGGCTTCGCCCCCTGGCAGAGCACGTCGTTGCAGCCGTGATTCACGATATCCATGCCGATGGTGCTGTGGTCTTCCGCCATGCTGGCCACCATCAGCTTGGTGCCGACGCCGTCGATGCTTTGCACCAGCACCGGCTTTTTGTACTCTCTCACGATGTCGGTAAGATCGAACATCCCCCCGAAAGCGCCAAGCCCCCAGAGGACGTTTTTGTTCACCGTCGATTCGACATGGCGCTTGATAAGGCGCAATGATTCCGTGCCGGCGTCGATATCGACCCCCGCGTCCTTGTAGGTGATTTTTTCGTTGCTCATTCGATATCCCCGTTTTCCCGCCAGCCGTACTGCCCCACCAGTTTCACGAACGTGCAGGGGGTGCTGGCCGTTTCCTCAAAACCGCGCGGCGTCCGGGTGACCCGTTTCAGCATCTGGCCCATTTCGCCGCCAATCGGGATGATAATCCGCCCCCCGGCGGCAAGTTGTTCCAGCAGCGGTTTCGGCACTTCCGGCCCACCCGCCGCCACCAAAATGGCATCGTAGGGGGCAAAGTCTTTCCACCCCAGCGTGCCGTCCCCCACTTTGAGGGCGACGTTGTGTATGCCCAGCCCTTCCAGCGTTTTCCGCGCCTTGAAAAGGAGCGGGCCGATACGTTCTATCGAGTATACCTGCGCCGCCAGCAAACTCAAAACGGCCGTCTGATAGCCGCAGCCGGTGCCTATCTCCAACACCTTTTCGGTTCCTTTCAACTCCAGCAATTCGGTCATCACCGCGACCATATATGGCTGGCTGATGGTCTGCTTCTCGCCGATGGGCAAGGGATAATCTTCGTACGCTTTAAAGCTGAGCGCTTCGTCCACGAACGCATGGCGCGGCACCTGCCGCATCGCGCCGAGAACCCGCTCGTCGCGGATGCCGCGGCGCACCAACTGCTGCTCCACCATCTCAAGGCGCGGCTTGGTGTAAATGTCGCTTGGATTCAGCATCATATTCAGCGGTACTTTACACGCACACCGCCGCCAAATCCATCATTTTTCCCCTTTAAAGGGGATTTACACTTCACTTCGTTCGTGTGAAAAACGCGGAACACCGCTTCGCGCTGTCCGGTTTTTTCCGGCGCGGATTAATAAATCCATGCGCCTCCCTTCCCCGCCGCCGCGCGCAATAAATTGCTGCCGAAACCCCCGAAACCGCGCTAAAGTCTAAAGCGTGAAAAAACGGATCGGCGTTTTCGTCAACCCCACATCGGGACACGGCAAAGGGGCGCGGATTCTGCGGATGCTGGCGGACGCGCGGGCGCACGACCCGCTGCTGAAAAACCGCGTGACGGCGATATGCGCCACCCCCGCCACCGCCGACGGCATACCCGCCGTCATCGAGGCGCTCAAAACGTGCGATGTCGCGCTGGTCTGCGGCGGCGACGGCACGGTGCATCAGATGGCCGACTTGATCGTGCGGCACGCGCCGGAAACGGCGTTGGCGGTTTTTCCGCTCGGCACCGGCAACGATTTCGCGCGGCAACTGGGGCCGCGCCCGAAAAGCGTGATAGCCCACCTGCAAAAAATAGCCGCCGCGCCGTCGTTCGGCGCAATCGACGTCTGGACGCTCAACGGCGAGCTGCTGTTCACCAATTACGTCAGTTTCGGCTTCGACGGCTGGATACTCTCGCTCTACCAAACGGCGCTCAAGCATCTGGAGCAAACCGGTTTTTTCGGCTTCGCCTTGGCCAAGAAAATGCTGTTCGTGCTGGTGGGGGGATGGGCGCTCCTGTTCCACGGCAAACGGGCGCCGATGACGGATGGCGCGCCGCTGTCGGTGATCGTCTGCAATATCGCGTGGTATGCGGGAGGCGCGCGTTTCGGCACCGGGGGAAAACCGGACGACGGCAGGATTGAACTGATGAAGCTCCCCGGCAAGGGGGCGTTCCTGCGGCTGACGCTAAGCCGCTTCATCCCCGGCATCGCCCCCGCCGCCGCAACGCTCGACGCTCCGCTCACGTTCACGTTCACCGAAGCGGTGCCGCTGCAAGCGGATGGCGAGGATTATTCGGCCCGTTTCGCCGCCATCCGCGCATTCACCATCACCCGCGCCGGCGCCATAAAGGTCTGCGCCTGACATGAGCCGCCTGAAAAAAACCCTGCTGCTGGCCGCGATGGCGCTGGCGGTCTTTTCGGTTGCGCGGATCGGCCTCCTGCTGGCCTACCGCCCCTACTTCGCGGAACTTACCCCGCTGCAAATTCTCCACGGCTTCGCCGAGGGCATCCGGTTCGACCTCTCCATCTCCCTCACCTTTCTTGCCCTTCCGTTCGTAATGATGAACCTGCCGGGGGCGTTTTTTCGCGGCGCGAAATGGACAAAAGCGTGGGGATGGGCGGCGTATGCCATCCTGCTGGGCGGAGCGCTGCTGCTGGCGGGGGATACCGCCTACTTCGGCGAAGTGCGCCGCCACACCGCCACCGAACTGCTGCTGCTGCGCAACGACATCCACTACATCTTCGATATGGCCTTCACCGTCTACCTGCCGCAGTTGCTTGTCTTCGCCCTCTTCGCGGCGGCGACCGCCCTGCTCTGGAAAAAGATACTGCACCGCCCCGAAAAGGCCCCCAAAAACGCGCCGCTTAATTTCCTGCTGTTGACCATCGTCCTCTTCCTCGGCATACGCGGCAGCGTATCGGACAAGCCGCTCGGCATCATCGACGCCTTCTCGCGCGGCAACACGGCGCTGGGAAACCTCATGCTCAACGGCGCGTTCACCGCCTACCATTCCATCCGCCACGCCGGCCGCGCCAACCTGAACCTCATGCCGCCGCAAGAGGCGAAAGTGGCGCTCAACCTGCCCGATGGCGAATACCCCATGCAAAAACGCTTTGCCGCCGCGCCGACCGGCCATAACATCGTCTTCGTCCTGATGGAAAGCTGGGGGGTGAAATACATCGACAGCTTCGGGCACAACAATTACCAGGTGACGCCGAACTTCGACCGGCTGGCTTCCGGCGGGATGAAATTCACCAACTTTTACGCCGCGGGCCAGCGGAGCATCACCGGCATACAGGCCACCATCACCGGCGTCCCTCCGGTGAACGGCATCCCGGCGCTCGGCTTCGGGCTGGAGGTATCCGCCATTTCCAAATTGGGCGAGATCGCCCGCCGCCACGATTACGAAACCGTTTTCCTGCAGGCATCCCGCCGCCGCTCGTTCATGGTGGACGCCATCGCCGGCGCCGCCGGGTTCGCGGAATATTACGGCATGGAGGATTACCCCCGGCTTTTGGACTACCCCGACTACACCGCCAGCAAATTCGGCTGGGACTATGAAACGCTGATGTTTTTAAAAGCGCGGCTCGACAAGGCGAAAAAACCGTTCATCGCGTACCTCTTCACCGGCACCACGCACACCCCCTACCCCCCCCTCGGGAAACGGTGGGATTTAAAGGCCCCCGCCGCCGAAAGCGAAGAGGGGTTTTTGAACACCCTCCGCTATTCCGACTGGAGCATCGGGGAATTCATGGCCGCGGCTGAAAAAGAGCCGTGGTTCGCCAAAACCGTTTTCATCTTCACCGCAGACCACGCGCAGGTGCATTACGGAAACGGAAGCGGCGGGTACCGGGAAAAATTCAACACGCCGCTCGTCATTTACGCGCCGGGAATTTTCAGGGAGCCGGGGGTGATCGGCACCGTCGGCAGCCAACTCGATATCCTGCCGACCATCATCGACCTCCTCGGCTTCGGCGATTCTTTTTCCGCGATGGGGGATTCGCTCTTCCGCAAAACGGAGCAGCGCGCATTTTGCAGCGAGGGGGATGTGGTCGGCATCATCACCGACAAAGGCTTCCTCACCCATTCGCTGCGCAACCGGCTGGAAACCGGCTACTCCGAAAGAACCGCCCCGCCAGGCTATTTCGACAGATTGGAAAAGGAACTGCTGGCCGAAAACCAGATAACTTTCGACCTCCTCAAATCAAACCGCTGGGCGCGGTAACGCGGAAGTTTGTCCTCGTCACCTAAAAAAGCTCTTTCCCAATGCTTCTCCCTGTCATCCCGGGCTTGACCCGGGACCCAGAAATAATATCAAAGCTCTCTTCATCAGCCCTAGCGGGCCGATGGGGGAAGCTTTGAAAATATGTCTGGGTTCCCGCTTTCGCGGGAATGACAAGGGAATTAGCGGTTGAGCTGGTCGACGGCGAAAAAGATGCCGGTTGCTTTTTTCGGGTCGATGCCGGATTCGTGGCGCTTCCCCTTGGCCACGGCGGAGCGGAAGCCGACGATGTCGGGCTCCGCCTCGTCCAGCCAGATCAGATCCCCTTCCATCAATCCCCCGGCCAACGCGCTTTTCAGGCCGCGCGCGCGGCAGTCGGCGGTAAATCCGGCCAGCGTCTCCGGCCCGCAATAGTGCCCCAGCCGTTTGCCGCTTTTGTCGTAGGTATCGATAAGGCAGCCCCACACCCCGGCGCTTTGCGCGGCGGCGGGATATTTTTTGAGCGCGGCGTCATCCATCAGGTCGGCGTAGAAACCCGCGACAATGCGGGTATACGGCGCGCGCGCGTCAAGCGAGCGGCGGATGGCCGACAAAAACCACGGCGCCTGCTCCGCCGAAACGTCCTTCAGCCCCACCTTCACGATATCGGCCCCCGCCAGCGCGGCGTCCACCGCGCGTTGCGCGTAGAATTCCGGTTCATACGCGGCGTCGCCGATGGCGGCGGAAAGGGTGACGGCGTCCCCCGCGGCGGCGCGCACCGCCTCTATCGAGGCCAGCATCGGCATGCCGAGCGAGCCGCCATGCGGGTCTTTCAGATCGAGAAAATCGGGCATCCGGGGAAGCTCTTTCACCTCCCCGGCGTTGATGACACTGATGAGCGTTTTGATGTGGCTACTCCGCCTTGGCCGCTTCTTCGGCGGGAACGCTGGCCATGATGTTGTAGCCGCAATCCACATACATGATCTCGCCGGTGACGCCGGACGCGAGCGGCGAGCAGAGATACAGCGCCGCCTTCCCCACCTCTTCCTGCGAAACGTTGCGGTGGAGCGGCGCGGTTTTTTCGTGGTGCTTGAGCATGCTGCGGAAATCGCCGATGCCGCTGGCGGCCAGCGTTTTGATCGGCCCGGCCGATATGGCGTTCACGCGTATCCCCTTGGGGCCGAGGTCGTTGGCGAGGTAGCGCACGGACGCTTCCAGCGCCGCCTTCGCCACCCCCATCACGTTGTACCTCTTCACCACCTTCTCCGCGCCGTAATAGGAAAGGGTCAAAACGCTCGCTTCGCCCCCTTCCATCAGCGGCAGCGCCGCGCGGGTAATGGCCACCAGCGAGAAAACCGAGATGTCCATCGCCATGGCGAACCCTTTGCGGCTGGTGGTGTAAAAATGATCCTTTAAGTCCTCGCGGTCGGCGAAAGCGACGGCGTGGATGAGAATGTCGAGGCGGCCGACTTTTTCCTTAAAGGCCGCCATGACCTTTTCGATCTGCTCATCGCTCGTAACGTCGCACGGCTCGACGAACGTGGCGCCGACCGACTCCGCCAGCGGGCGGACGCGCTTTTCCAGTATCTCACCCGCGTAGGTGAAGGCAAGGTTCGCCCCGGCGCGGTGCAGCTCTTCCGCGATACCCCAGGCGATGCTGCGGTCGTTTGCCACGCCAAAGATGAGCGCGTTTTTTCCCTGAAGCGATAACGGGTAGGTCATGGCGTCTCCTTATCTTTAACCAAGCGCAAAAGTAACGTAATAAGCGGGAAAGGTCAACCCTCGCCGCCGCCCGGTGTAGAATGGCGGCATGAAAGCATGGGTATTGCGCAAGCCGGGACCGCTGGAGGGGAACCCGCTCAAGCTTGAGCGGCTGAAGCTGCCGGTGCCGCTGCCGGGGGAAGTTTTGATCGAAGTGACCGCCTGCGGCGTGTGCCGCACCGACCTTCACACGGTGGAGGGGGAGATCGCCGCGCCGGTGCTGCCTATCGGTCCCGGCCACCAGGTGGTGGGGCGCGTGGTGGAGGCCGGAACCGGCACCAAGACGTTCAAAGTGGGCGACCGTGTGGGAGTGGCGTGGCTTTTCGCCACCTGCGGCGAATGCGCGTATTGCCGCCGTGGCAATGAAAACCTTTGCGCCCATGCGCGCTTTACCGGACTGCACCGCAACGGCGGCTATGCCGAATACATGGTGGCGCGCATTGAATACGTTTATAAAATCCCCAAGTCGTTCGACGACGCCCACGCCGCCCCGCTGCTCTGCGCCGGCATCATCGGCTACCGCGCGTTGAAAGCCAGCGGCGTGAAGGCCGGACAACGGCTGGGGCTGTTCGGCTTTGGCGCGTCGGCCCACATCACGCTGCAAGTCGCGGCGCACCAAGGGGCGGAGGTCTATGTTTTTTCCCGCTCCGCGGAACACCGGCGGCATGCGCTGGCGCTCGGCGCAACGTGGGCCGGCACGGCGGAAGAGACCGCCCCCGCGCCCCTGGACGGGGCGATCTCCTTCACTCCCGCCGGAGCGATTATTCCCGCCGCGATGGAAAAATTGGATAAAGGGGGAACGCTCGCCCTCGCGGGGATTTACGTGGACGATATCCCGGCGATGGATTACGAAAAACACCTTTTCCATGAGAAGAAAATATGCTCCGTCACCGCTTTCACGCGCGAAGACGCCGCCGGGCTGCTGCGCGCCGCATCGCGCGTGCCGGTGAAGACCGACGTAGAAATTTTCCCGTTCAAGGACGCGCCGCTGGCCCTCAAAAAGCTCAAGGAGGGCAAAATAAACGGGGCCGCGGTTCTAGGTATGGCATAGTTGAGGAACACATCATGAAAATCATACTTGGATTCCTGCGCACGGCCGGCATTATGCTTGCCGCGCTGGCCGCGGCGGGATTTTATATGCACTACTCGCTGCTGGCCGCAACGCAATATACGCCGCTGTTCCAGGCGCTGGTGCTCGGGACATCCGTACTCTGCCTTATCGCCGGGCTGACGCTTATTTTCCTGATGCGGCTGGTGCTGGTGGCTGTGCCGATGCTGCTGATGCTCATCGTCAGCCGGATGGGAGGAATGGGCGGCGCGGGGGGCGGTTTCACCTGGCGCGGCGGCGATTTCGGCGGCCCTTTTAACTGATCACTGAACGGTGAACGTGTAGTAGCCGTATTTCACTATCTGCGGCGGCCAGGGGGAACCGGTGCTATACGCGATGTCTGTGCCATTGATAAGGGGACGGTACGGCTCCAGCTTCAGGTAAACCGTCTTTGTGGCGGTGGCCGTGTATGCAATCCGCGAGGCGCGGGAACTGGCGCTTTCATCGTCGTTCTGGTCCAATTGCGTTGTGCCGTTCGTATCATAGAGCGTCATCAACGTGTCGGCCCCGTCCCCCAACGCGCTGGTGAAGAACGTGTACGCCGTGCCATTGGTGACGGCGACGCTGAACCAATCGGCATCTCCCGCGCCGAAGAAGGTGTGCGCCTCGCCGGCGGCGCCGGAGACGATTGCCCGCGCGGCGGCGGAACTGTTGTCCGGTTCATAGGCATCGGCGAGATACTTGATGCCGCGCGCCGCCAGCAGCGGGTCGAGTTGACCGGCGGGATGCCCCGCCGCGGCGGCCCAATGGTCGTAAAACCCCTCGAAGGTGACGTATGTATCGGCCTTGAGTCCTCCCGTAACATCGGTCCATATATCGGCAAACCCAAGCCCCAGCTTTGGCGCGGCTCCGGCGCTGTAGATAGTCCAAAGCACGTTCGCCACCGCCACCTCGTTGTCGGCTCCGGTGGTAAGGGAGGCAAAGGACGGGGTATCGATTTCAAACGTGAACCCGAGCGTGACGCTGCCGGTGCCGCTGCCGCCATTGGTATCCACATACACATGGGGATTCGGCTCTCCCAACTCCGCCTTCACCAGGCTTGAAAAGAAGTTGGCCCATCCTTCACTCCATGTAAGCCGGATATCGTAGTGTCCCGTCAGACCGTGCGCGCCGCCGCCGGAAGAGTCTTTCGAGAAGACGGCGGCGGCGTAGTGTCCCATCTCGTGAAGAATCACGCTGTCGTCATACGCATCGGAATCGGAGGCGCTGCCGAGAATATCCAACCGATGCGCTCCGCCGGAAAGGGAATAGTAGGTGCCGGTGGTTTTGCCGGTGTGCCAATAGGCGGTCAGGGATGGCAGCGTTGCGGCGGGAGCGTATTTCAGCAACACCGACTGGGCCTTGACGAGGTTATCGTAAATGTTGAATGCGGAACCGGCCCCCGTCATCCCGGCGGAAAGGGTCACATTCCAGGTATCCCCGCCCGCCGCCGCGATATCCGCCGAACGGACGGCGTAAGTGGAACTGTCGAGCTCATCCTTCACCACGGCGGCATACACCGCCCCGCTTTGGGCGAGCGCCCGGACGTAATAGGTGCCCGCGGCGGGAAGCGTGAGGCTGTAGGCGCCGGCGGCATCGGTCGTGGCGGCGGCGGCCACGGCGGAGCCGCTCACCAGCTCGACGGCGGCATTGCGCACCGGCAGACAGGCAACGCCCGTGAAGCCGGTGGCATCGTAGGTGCGGTCTTCGTAATAAACGGTGCCGGAAAGGATGGTGGTCCCGCCGCCCGACGACGTGCGGGACGGCGCGGTATAACAGGAACCGGTGGGGGACAAGCCGCCACCGCCATTGCCTCCCCCTCCGCCAGGGAGCGAACTGGAAGTTTGGCCGCAGGCGCACAGGAACATCGCCGCGAGAACCGCCCATCCCTTGCGCGGCATCATCGGTTCATCCATCCGTCAGCGGGATAAACAGCCGCTTTTCCGCGCACCCCGAAGCGCGCCAAAAGGCGGGTATCCCCCAGGCAGGGGAGATTGCTAAAATGCGGTCAGCCGCCGCGCGGTGCTCCATATCTGCATGGTAATACGAAAGGGGCTTTTTGATGCGCGGATTTATTTGCCCTTTAGGGCGGTTTTATGTATCATTACCGCTTCCGGAAATGCAGCCGGTCATTATGCGCCCGTAGTTCAGCCCGGATAGAACGTCAGATTGCGGTTCTGAAAGTCAGAGGTTCAAATCCTCTCGGGCGCACCATTTTTATAGTGGAGAGGTGGCCGAGCGGTTGAAGGCGACGGTCTCGAAAACCGTTGTACGGGAAACCGTACCGGGAGTTCAAATCTCCCCCTCTCCGCCAAAAAAACCGGACAGTCCTGTTTCATAAAGATAAATGCGCCCACAAGGCCGCGCGGCATCACCAGCCGCCGACCAAAGCCTATAACGGAGAGGTGACCGAGCGGTTGAAGGTGCACGCCTGGAAAGCGTGTGTACGGGAAACCGTACCGGGGGTTCGAATCCCCCCCTCTCCGCCATAACTAAAAACCACTCCCAACGGGAGAGGTTTTTAGTTATGGGTGGGAAAGCGGAGATTCAAAAAAGCGGACAACCCGCGTCATTTGCGCGCTACGTCAGATGGCGCGGATATTATACGATGACCGGCTTTTCCAATGCCCGTCCCACAACCTTGAACGGGATGTTTTTCATGCCCGGCACCGGGACGGTGGCATAATCCTCGGTCTCGCTTCCCAGCGCGGCAAGCGCCGTTTTCATCTGCTTGGCGAGGATCGCCATGTCGCGCGCCGTCAGTTCGCAGTGATTGTAGCTATAAATAACCCAAGTCAGCTCCCCTTCCACCATTTTCAAGTCCAGCGGAAAAAGGCGGCAGTCGATCGGCCGGTGATCGTGGATGGTGCAGCGCCCCTCATTCAGGAAATGGCACCCCTCGCGGGAGGTGGTTTTTAAAAAGCGCACCTCGTTGCCGGTGTGGGGATTCACGACGATTTCAGAGTAGACATCCGGGTGCAGCCCCGTGAATTTCCCGATCTGCGCCACGTCGAACGACGTCAGGAACGGAGGCTCGATGGTGCCGCCATGCTTTATGTTCCCGCAGCACTTTGCGCCGGAGCAATCGCGGCACGCGTCCAGCGCGCCATTGTCGTTGAACGGTTGAACGAGAGCGGTCTTTTGGCCGTCAGGCTCGGCGAACATATCGATGGTTTCCCCTTAAATGGTTGATGGGTTGAGAAAAAAGAATAGCGCCCGCATCGGGAAATGTCAGGCTTGATATCGTGGATATCATCTTAATGTTGAATGCTACGACAAATAAGAATAAATGCAATAAAAAAATTTGTTCCGCCATGTCTAGATAATCAGCATCGCGTCGCCGTAGGAGTAAAAGCGGTAGCGCTCTTGCACCGCGGCGGCGTAGGCGGCCAAAATCCGTTCGCGTCCCGCGAAGGCGGCGGCCAGCACCAGCAGCGACGATTTCGGCAGATGGAAGTTCGTGATGAGCGCGTCCACCACGCGGAACTCGAAGCCGGGCGATATGTAAAGCCCCGTCGGGCCGCTGAATTCGCCGCCGTGCCGCGCCGCCGCCTCCAGCGAACGGGTGACGGTGGTGCCGACCGCCACCACGCGCCCGCCGCGCCGCTTTGCATCCAGCAGGCGGTCAAACAGCGGGCGCGGCACGTCGGCGTATTCGGGGTCGATGGCGTGGCGGGTAATGTCTTCTTCGGTAATGGGCTTGAACGTGCCGGGTCCCACATGTAAAGTGATTTTTTCCCGCAAAACCTTCTTTTCCGCCAACCGCGCCAAAAGCTCCGGCGTGAAATGGAGTCCGGCGGTGGGGGCGGCGCAGGAGCCGTCCTTCGCCGCAAAAACGGTTTGATACCGTTCGCGGTCGAGCGGTTCCTCTTCCCGCTCCATATACGGCGGCAGCGGAATGGCGCCGTGAACGCGGAGCCATTCCTTGACCGCCTCCTCCGGCAACGCGAACCGGAAAACGCCCATCTCCCCTTCGCGCCGCAGAAATTCCCCGCTCAGCCCATTGCCAAAATCAATCCGCATTCCGGGTTTGAGTTTTTTGAGGCCGCGCACCATGGCGACGACTTCGCCCGCGTCGAACCGGACAACCAGCATCTCGATTTCCGCTCCGGCGGGAATTGTGCCGAAAACGCGGGCGGGGATCACGCGGGTCTCGTTCAGCACGAGGGTATCGCCGCCATTGAGCAGTTCCGGCAGATCGGCGAAGGTGTGATGCGAGATTGCGCCGGTGGCGCGGTCGAGCCGCATGAGGCGCGACCGGTCGCGTTTATCGGCGGGGTATCGGGCGATGAGTTCCGGCGGCAGCGGAAAATCGTAATCGGCCAGCCGCGTGCTGATGGCTCACTCCGGCACGGAAGCGAGAACATTGACGGCGACGGTTGCGCCGGGATAGTACTTGCCCAAAATATCGCCGAAGCGGCGTCCGGCGTCCGCCATCCCCTTGGCTCCCCACTGGCAGAGACCCACGCCATGACCGTAACCGATTCCCTTGAATGTGACCATGGTGCCCTGTTTTTGGATGGTGAACCGGGTGCTTTTCAGGCGGGCCGGGCCGAGCGCCAGGCGGAAAGCGACGGCGTCCACCATCGTCACGTTGCGTCCGTTGTGCAGGGCAAGCGTTTTCACGCGCCCGGTCTTCGTGCGGCTTTGCGTGGCAAGCGATGCGATTTTGCCGCGGTGAAGCCCGGCGCGGGCGAGGGCCGCCTCGATCTCGTTCATCCGCACGCCGATCTGCCATGTGTAATAGGGGGATTTTTTGCCGTATTCGCACGGCACCGATTTGAGATACGGCACACTCACCTTTTGGAAGACTTCGACTCCATCCTCGGTGCGGTCGCCGCAGTTGGCGTGGAAGAAGGTGCGGGCCACCTGATTCTTGTACATCAGGATCATCCCGGCGGTGCCGCTGACCGCTTTGTCGGTGCGGGGGTCTTCGTTGGCCACGCCGCCGTATACCTGATCCATCACGGTGGTTTCCAGATCGAAGTAGTTTTCGTTCATTTCCTGCCGCCGGAAAAGCGCGTAGGTGCGGGCGGCAACCGCCTGCGCTTTCAGGGCTTCCACCGGCCACGATTTCGGCATCTCGGCCGCCACCACGCTGCGAAGGTAATCCTCCAGCATGACGTGGTTCACCACGTCGAAGGTTCCCTTGCCGTTATCCCACAAAACAATGTAGCCGCGATAACGCTTGCCGTTGATGCCGATAATGCCGTCCGGCGATTCCACCCGGATGGAGCGGATGGGGAAAACGAGCGTGTTGATGCGGATGCCGTGCGGGCTGCGCTGGACGGTAATAGTTTGGAGATCGCCGGTGTTGAGGCGCGCGCCGCTCTCGGCGGAAGTGATGAGCAGGTTCCCCTCGCCGGCGAGAGTGGCGGACGAGGCGGCGCGGATGAGCGCCACCCGCATTTCGAGACTGAGGAGACTTTCCAGGCGCGGCGGGGCGACGGCTTTCTCCGGCTCGTCAAGGATGTTGCCTTCCGGCGCCATCTCAAAGGGGAACGGCGCTTCCTCCTCCGCCCGCACGGCGGCGGGCGCGGCGCAAATCAACAATGCCGCCACAAGCGGCCATGTGAAATTCTTCATATATGTTGAGACTCCAGGTTGCCGCAAAGATTATCTCATACTTCGCCACGGGGCAAATAAATCCGGGGGGATTTTTGCTTTGTCATGCCGGGTCAAGCCCGGCATGACAATCCCTCAGCAAGTTTGGGCTTTTCAACCGCATCGCGCGGGATTATGATTTTCACACGGACGCATCCGTAGGGGGAGATATGACCGAGACCAAAAAGACCATCGTTTCCATGCAAACCGAAGAGCGCGTCTTCGCGCCGCACAAGCACCAGAGCGAACACACATTCATCGGTTCGCTGGACATGCTTATCGCCGCCCGCGCCTTGAGTTTGGGCAGTACGCTCGTCACCAACAACACAAAAGAATTCGCGCGCGTTCCCGGCCCGCACTTAAAAGACGGGACGCGCTGACAACCACCGCGCTTTAGTGGATGCGCGGGGCTTGAAAATCGGCGGCCATGCCGTATCTGGGTAAATAATTTGACTATTTTTACCGGGGCGCGTATTGTTTTTCTCATGGGGGGAAGGTGCTAAACGGAGATCATTTTGAAAATATCGCATAATGCAAAACTTGATTTCAACCGTGTCCCCGATTTCATGGAATTCGTGATTCTTGAAAAAAAGTAACAACACCGCCGGCCCGCTGACGAAGGCCGTTTTCAGCATTTTGTTTCCAAGTCTTCTCCTTCCATTTTTTATTGGCGAATCGGAAGCGCAACCCATAAAAGTAAGAGGATACATGGTTGACCGTTTTATGGAGACCGAGGTGGATTCGCGGGAGGCCGCCGAGCTGTTTTCATTGTTAAATGACAGCTCGTTTCAGGCTGGATACCGTGCGGGCGCTCTACGCGGGGATGGCGGCTTTAGTGAAGAGGGTCTGGAAAGACTTGCGGTTTCCTTCTCCGTGGATTATGCCACATTAATATTCATCAACGGGGTACTATCGTCTTCCGCGAACCGCCTGGCGAACCAAGAGTTCTTGGCGATACTCGATCGGATAAGGAGAGGGGGCCATTCTCCGTCCGGAAAAAATCAGGAATACAAAATTCTTTTTGTGCCCGGATTCCATTATAAAAGCGACAGGCAAACGGGAGCCGATTTCTCAAAGCCTATGAAAAAACTCGCGGAGTCGGGATTTGACGTTGAACTGATAGAAACCCTTGAAGATGGCGGAGTCGCCGCCAACGCGCAAATTATTGTTTCTAGCATTAGACGGCACCTTGGAAAACAAAAGAAGATCATTCTAGTAAGCACCAGTAAAGGAAGCACCGATGCGTCTGTCGCTCTCGGAGGAGGATTCATTTCAGAATCCGATGTGTCAATAGTTAAGGCATGGGTAAGCGTTGGCGGCATTTTGAGAGGCACTTATCTGGCGGATAATGCGCTCCTGTGGCCCAAGTGGTGGCTTGCGAAGTTTGTCCTCTGGATACAGGGAATTGATTCGTCCGTCGTTCCCGAGTTGGCCGTGGGAACCGCTTCCCCGCGCTTCGCGAAGTTACGCTTCCCCGCCGGCCTTCTCAAAGTGCAATATGTGGCCGTTCCACTTTCGGGACAAGTATCGGATGATGTAAGAGCCAGGTACCAAGAACTCAGTCCTCGCGGTCCAAATGACGGCCTAACGCTGTTAGCGCATGAAATAATCCCGGATTCCCTTATCATCCTCGAACCCGGCTTGGACCATTACTACCGGGATCCGGAGATTGAATTGAAGACGCTGGCCCTTACCGAAATGGTGATGGGGAAGGAATTAGAGTAGGGGAATGAGGGTCTTGACCCGGCACCCGGAAATATTTTCAAAGTTCTTTTCCCATTCTTTCGCGCTCTCGGCTTCTTGCTATTTTGAGCCGCATAATATATACGGGTACCGTTACATGTGCCAATATACGATTGTGATACGGAATTTCAAGGACAAGGACGCAAAGGCAATCTTTGAGCGAAGAAGGGTTAAAAAATTCCCGGATTCCCTGGCCCAACGGGCTTTTGAAAAACTTATCATGCTGGATGCCGCCGAGCGGATAGACGATCTGCGGCTTCCGCCCGGCAATAGGCTTGAGGCCTTGGGCGGCAACAGAAGGGGACAATGGGGTATCCGGATCAACGGCCAGCGGCGGATATGTTTCCGCCGGGAAAACGGGAACGACGCTGATGTGGAGATATGCGATTACCACTGATGATGGAGGCGGTAAAAAATGTCGAAAAATAAACTCAAGCCGGTGCATCCCGGCACGCTGTTGCTTAAGGAATTTTTAGAGCCGCTGGGGATCAGCCAGCGTGCGCTGGCGGGAGGCATCGCGGTGCCGCCGCGCCGCGTCAACGAGATCGTTCTGGGCAAGCGCGGCATCAGCGCCGACACAGCCCTGCGCTTGGGGCGTTATTTTGGCATGTCCGCCGGGTTTTGGCTCAATCTTCAAAAACGCTTTGAAATGGATACCGCCATCGACCGCGCCGGAGACCTCATAGAACGCCAGGTAAAAGCGCGGAGCGCGGCGTAGGTTTTTCCCCAAAAGAATAAAGCCTGGATGCCCGGGGCATGACAATCAATCGTTAGCCGGAGGTTGAGGGGAAGTTTGGGCTTTTCATACCAACCGCGCGGGATTATGATTTTCGGCAGGGATACAGGTTATGCGTGTGTCATCCTGAGCGTAGCGAAGGAGCGGCGGAAAAAATGCGGACAGCCGCCAACGGCGGGTGTTCCGGCATTTTGACACGAGCGTAGCGAAGTGTAAACAAACCGCCGCGGAAATGCCCTTTAAGGGCGAATGATCTCTTTCCGGGTAGGTGCGACTTTAGCCGCACAATCGGCCCGCAGGGCCGACCTCTCTCTTGGCGCTCCGCGCCAATGTGCGACTGAAGTCGCACCTACCCCGATAAGGGATTCTTCGCCAACGGCTCAGAATGGCATGGTACAAGAGGGAGAGAAATGACCGAGACCAAAAAGACCATCGTTTCCATGCAAACCGAGGAGCGCGTTTTCGCGCCGCACAAAGAGCAGAGCGAACACGCATTCGTCGGTTCGCTGGAGGCATACCGCGCCGAGTACGAACGCTCCATCAAAGACCCCGATGCCTTCTGGGCCGGAAAGGCCGAAGAGCTTCACTGGTACAAAAAGTGGGATACCGTCTGCGAGTGGGAATTCAAAACCCCGATGGTCAAATGGTTCAAGGGGGGCAAGCTCAACGTAAGCTACAACTGCGTTGACCGCCACGCGCACGGCCCGCGCCGCAACAAGGCGGCGCTCATCTGGGAAGGGGACGACGAGAACGACAGCCGCGTCCTCACCTACGGCGACCTCTACCGCGAGATAAACCGTTTCGCGCTGGTGCTGAAAAGCCACAACGTGCGCAAAGGCGACCGCGTGGCCATCTACATGCCGATGATACCGGAACTGCCCATCGCCATGCTGGCCTGCGCCCGCATCGGCGCGGTTCACAGCGTGGTCTTCGGCGGTTTCTCCGCCGAATCGCTCCGCAACCGCATCGACGATTCCACTCCCGAGCTGCTCATCACCGCCGACGGCGGCTATCGCGGAAAGAAGTTCATCCCGTTAAAAGCCATCGCCGACGAAGCCCTCAAGGGGCACACCCCCATCCGCGCCGTGCTGATGGTGCGCCACTGCAAAGAGCAGGTGGCCGTTACGGCGGGGCGCGATTTCTGGTGGCACGAAGAAATGGCCAAGCAGCCGATGAGCGCATACTGCGAGCCGGAGCAGATGGGCGCCGAAGACCCGCTCTTCATCCTCTACACCTCCGGCAGCACCGGCAAGCCCAAAGGAGTCTTGCACACCACCGGCGGCTACATCCTTTACGCCATGCAGACCTTCAAATACATCTTCGACTACAAAGAGGACGAAACCTACTGGTGTACCGCCGATTGCGGCTGGATAACCGGCCACACCTACATCGTCTACGGTCCGCTGGCGAACGGCGCCAGCGCCGTGATGTTCGAGGGGATACCGACCTATCCCGATCCGGGCCGGTTTTGGCGCATCTGCGACAAATACCGCGTGAACATCTTTTACACCGCCCCCACCGCCATCCGCGCGCTCGCCCGCGAGGGGGAGAAGTGGGTGGAGCCGTACGACCTGTCGTCGCTGCGCGTGCTCGGCAGCGTGGGCGAACCGATCAACCCCGAAGCGTGGATGTGGTACTACCGCGTGGTGGGGCGCAAGCGCTGTCCCATCGTGGACACCTGGTGGCAGACCGAGACCGGCGGCATCCTCATCACGCCGCTGCCGGGGGCGACGCCGCTGAAACCGGGCAGCGCCACCCTGCCGTTCTTCGGCGTCGTGCCGGAGGTTATCCGGCAGGATGGCAGCAAAGCCGATGTGAACGAAGGGGGCTATCTCGTGCTCAACAAGCCGTGGCCCGGCATCATGCGGACGGTCTACGGCGATCACGCGAAATTTCGCGCCACCTACTTTGCGATGTTCGAGAACCGCTATTTCACCGGCGACGGCGCGCGCGTGGACGAAGACGGCTATTTCTGGCTGATGGGGCGCATCGACGACGTCATCAACGTGGCGGGCCACCGCATCGGCACGGCGGAGGTGGAAAGCGCGCTGGTATCGCACGAAAAAGTGGCCGAGGCCGCGGTGGTGGCCATGCCGCACGACATCAAGGGGCAGGCGCTCTACGCCTTTGTGATACTGAAAGCGCCGTTCGAGGGAACCCCCGCGCTGGAGAAAGAGCTGAAGGAGCACGTCGCCAAAGAGATCGGGCCGATAGCCAAGCCGGAGGTGATACACATCACCCACGGACTGCCGAAGACGCGCAGCGGCAAAATCATGCGCCGCATTTTGCGGAAGATCGCCGAGAACGATATCGACGCGCTGGGGGACACCTCCACGCTGGCCGATCCCTCGGTGGTCGACATGCTGGTAAAAACCCGCCACGTGAAATAGGCGGAATCGGGCTTCAAATCCCGCATCGCACAAAAAAATATATGAATGGCGTGATGCGGAAGACCGCGTTGAATTTAGTATTAAGGAAAAATGGTGGGCGATGCAGGATTTGAACCTGCGGCTTCTTCCGTGTGAAGGAAGCACTCTACCACTGAGTTAATCGCCCGATTAAGGAGCACATTATAAGCATATCGGGCCATGCTGGCAACCCTCGCTTTTTCGGGCCGCTTCATTTTTAAAGACGCCTAAATCCTTCCCCGGAAATTCGCGCTATAATCTCCGCATGAAAAATCTGCGCAACATGCGGCTGCACATGGTTTCGCTCGGCTGCGCCAAGAACCGGGTGGACAGCGAAAAAATCCTGGCCATCCTGCAGCAGCAGGGATGCACCATCACCGACAACCCCGAAGAGGCCGACTGCCTCCTGGTGAACTCCTGCGGCTTCATCGATGCCGCCAAGCGCGAGACCATCGACACCATCCTCAATCTGGCCGAGATAAAAAAGACGCGGCCCGGCGCAAAGCTGGCCGTGATGGGCTGCATGGTGGAACGCTACAAGGCCGAACTGCAAAGCGACATCCCGGAGATCGACTACCTGCTGGCCATCTCGGACGAATCGACCAAAGAGGTCTACCGCACCGACAACATCAAACGCGTCACCCAGCCGGGGGTTGTGTCGGCCTATCTCAAAATCGCCGAGGGATGCGGCAACGCCTGCTCTTTCTGCTCCATCCCCGCCATCCGCGGCCCGCTGAAAAGCCGCCCGCCGGAAGCGGTCATCGCGGAAGCGAAAGAACTTCTCGCCATCGGCATCCGCGAATTGGTCCTCGTGGCGCAGGATACCACCCGCTACGGGGCCGATCTGCGGAAGAAAAACGGCCTCGTGGAGCTTTTGAAAGATTTGAAGAATTTGAAAGAATTGCAAGGAGGGTGGTTGCGGGTGATGTACCTCTATCCCACGCTCATCACCGACGCGATGATAGACATGATCGCGTCCGGCCCGCCGTTCACGCCGTACATCGACGTGCCGTTCCAGCATTACGACGACGCGGTGTTGAAACGGATGGGGCGGCAGGAGACCAGCGCCGATATCCGCTCGCTGATGAAACGGATACGGGAGAAAATGCCGCACGGGGCGATTCGCACCAGCTTCATCGTCGGCTTCCCCGGCGAAACGGAGAAGCAGTTCGACAATCTTCTGAACTTCGTCAAGGAAGCGCAGTTCGACCATGTGGGGGTTTTCACCTACTCCAGCGAGGAGGGAACGGGGGCGGCCGCCTTCGCCGATGACGTGCCGGAAAAGGTAAAAGAAAAACGCCAAGCGCAGTTGATGAAAGCGCAGAACGCGATATCGAAAAAGAAGAACAAGGAAAAACTGGGGAAAACATTCGACGCGCTGGTCGAGCGGTACGACAATGAAAACCGGCTGCTGATCGGGCGGCTCGCCACGCAGGCGCCCGAGGTGGACGGCGAAACGATTTTAGACGAGTGTGAAGCCGCCCCCGGTGAGATAATTAAGGTAACAATAACCGGGGCGATGGACTACGACCTGATAGCGCACCCCGTTTAAAGATTAATTTCCTCCCCTTTGCAAGGGGAGGTGCAGGTGGGGTTAAAAACCTCCCCTGTATCCCCTCCTTGCGAAGGAGGGGATGATTATGTGCAAATGAAGGGATCGGAGGGCCGGAACGGAATGAGTGGCGTTGTGTTCATGCTGGGGCGTGCGCTTCAGCTTTTGGGGATCATCTATGTGGCGATGGCCTTTTTATCCTTTTTCGGCACCCCCGATATGGCGAAGATGATGAAGGACACAGCCATCGGCCTTGTGGAGTTTTACGCCGGTTACTTCCTTGTGATGAAAACCGGCGAACGTGTGGAGGAGCCAAAAAAATGAACTGCGCCGTAAGCGACTACGCCCTTTGCCTCATCACCGCCCCCTCGAAAGAAGTGGCGGAAAAAATAGCGTTCGCGCTCGTCGATCAAAAACTGGCCGCCTGCTGCTCCATCATCCCCGGCGTCACCTCCATCTACACATGGGAAGGAAAAACCGAAAAGGGGGAAGAGGCGCAGATAATCGTCAAAACGCGCAGCGAATTTTTCCCGCAATTGATGGCCGCCGTGAAAGAATTGCACAGCTATCAGGTGCCGGAAATCATCATGCTCCCCATCACCGCCGGCCTCCCCGCCTACCTCGACTGGATGGACCAGTCGCTGAAGAAGGGCTGATTTCCAAATCCAGCGGCAGGGGAGCGGGGCTTTCAATCGCCATTGTGCCGCGTTTCGGCGTTCCCGGGCCGGGTTGCATGTATTCTTGAGCCTTCCGCGCATTTCATGTTCTAATAGCCCAACCAAACTGATTATAGGAGCAGGACTGTGATTCCCTTGCGTGACGCGCTGGACCGCGCCCTCAAGTCGGTCAGGCTGCAAAGCCTTTCCACCCTCGCCAAGATCAGCGCGCGCTGGCCCGCGATTGTGGGCGAGCAATTGGCGGCGGTGTGCAGTCCCGCGTATATCGCCAAAAACACGCTGGTGATTCATGTCCACGACCGCGCGTTTCTCGCGCCGCTGGACTACGCCCGCCTGCAAGTGCTGGAAAAAACGCGCAACGTCATTGGAGATACGAACAACGTGCAAAACATAACCGTGAAATTCGCCGAGCGGCCGGCAATGCCGTTCCCCCCCGCCGCCGAAGAGCCGGCGGACGCGCCCCTCGCTGCGGCCGACGAGCAGAGGATAGACGCGGCGGTGGCGGTGGCCGCCGGCCCGGAATTAAAGGGCTCGCTGGAACGGCTGTTCCGCGCCGGCGCGCGCCGCGGAAGGAAACTTGCGGCGGTGGCGGCCGCGGCCTGCATCATGCCGATGCTGGCGGCGTGCGCATCGGGCGGCAAGCCCCATGGCGCGCCGCGGCCCCCCGTGGCGGAAAAAGCGGCCGAAGGGGAGCCGCGGGCGGCTTCTCCCGCCGATGCGGCGGCCAAGGCCGGGGCGGAGCGGGAGGGATATGCCCACTATCTCAGCGCGCAGATGCTGATAAATGAAAACAAGCTCCCCGAAGCGCTGGAGGAACTGAACAAAGCCAAGAAGGCCGACCCCAACGCGCTCTCCGTTTACCTGGATATGAGCCGCATTTCGCTGGCGATGGGGAAATACCGCGATGCGGTGGACGCCGCCCAAGCGGGGTTGGTCATTGATCCGAACCATGTGCAGCTCAACGCGCTGCTGGGGGGTATCTATCACAGCTTCAAGAATTACACGCAGGCGGAAAAATATCTCCGCAAGACGCTTGAACTGGCCCCCACCCGCACCGACATCCGCCTGAACCTGGGGGTGAACTATCTGGAGATGAAGCGCTACGAGGACGCCGAGCGGGAACTGCTGCAGGCGCTTAAGGAAGAGCCGCAGTCGCAGGCGGTCATTTTCTACCTCGCGCGCGTTTATGTGGAAATGAAGCTGTACTTCAAGGCGGAGGAATTTCTCACCATCCTCATTCAGCAGTACCCCACCTTCACCAAGGCGTATGAAACGCTCGGCTGGGTCTATCTGGCGCAGACGAAATACGACCTTGCCATCGACATCTACAAAAAATACCTGGAAAAGGACCCCAAAAACGAAACGGTGCAGCAGCGGCTCGCCACCGCCTATCTGATGAAAAAAGATTACGGCGAAGCCCTGGATGTGTACAAGGAGATCGAAAAGAGCGATCCCGGCACCATCGATTTGGCCCTCAAGATGGGGCTGCTTTACTTCCAGCGCGGCGAATGGAAAGAGGCGCTGGAAAAATTCCAGCTGGTGAAACTGAAAGACCCCGCCAATGAGACGGCGCCGTACTACATCGCCCGGATTTACGAGGAGATGGGGATGTTCAAGGAGTCCCTGGTGGTGTGGGGGGATATGATCAAGGGGGGGACGGACGATACCGCGGCCGCCGAGATATATGTCCACATGGGAGGCATTTACGAGAAGCTGGGACAGCTGGACGATACGCGGGCGATGTTGGATAAGGCGATGCTTTTGAAGAAAGACGACCCCGAACTTCACTACCTGATGGGGGTGATTTTCGTGAAAAAGGAGAATTACGCCGCGGCGGTGAAAAGCATGAACCGGGCGATAGAGCTGGCCCCCACCCGGGCCGAGTACGTTTTCCACCTGGGGGCCACATACGAAAAGATGAAGGAATACGACAAGTGCGTGGCGGCGATGCGCAAGGTGCTGGAGATCAACCCCAACCACGGCGACGCGCTGAACTACATCGCGTACCTCTACTCGGTGCAGAATCGCAATCTGGACGAGGCGCTGCAGCTTATTCATCGCGCGCTGGAGATGGATGCGGACAACGGGTATTACCTCGACACCCTTTCGTGGATATACCACCGGCAGGGGAAAAAGGAGTTGGCGCTTGCCACTATTAAAAAAGCGATTGCCAACACGAAGGATAAGGACGCCACGGTTTACGAGCATCTGGGGGACATCCACTACGCCCTCGGGAATTTCGACGATGCGGCGGCCGCCTTCGCCGTTTCGGTGGAAGTGAAAAGCAACCCCAACGTATTGAAAAAACTGGATGATGCGCGCGTCAAGGCAAAGGGGACGAAGTAGCGCCGACGGTGATGGCATGAAACCCGGATTCCAAACTGAAGGTGGAATTTCTGGCGCGGGTGGCGCAAGGCATGGCGCAATTTCCGGAAAACGCGGGAAAATCCATCATCGGGTTTGTCCCGGACCGAAATTGGAAACGCGCTTTTTTGATCATCTGTCAAAAAGGCGCCGGTCGTTTCATATCTGAAAAGCAATGCGATGGATATACGTTTATCATTTCCAATTTCGGGAACGGGATGAAAAGACTGGCCGCGTTTTTGCCGCTTTTTCTTGTCTCGTGCGCCATCGTCACACCCCCCGCCGCCCCTCCTTCGGCCGGAGAGCTTGCCCCGCTGCTATCCCAAAACATCTGCGCGCCCCATGTGCTGATGACCGGGCGCGCCACAATCAAAGTCGGCGGCGAACGGCTGGCCGCGCGGGCGGCGTTGCTGGTCTCGCGGCCGGCGCGGCTGCGCCTGACATTGAGCGATGCGCTGGGGAGCGTCTGGTTTCTCGCCACCGCCGACGAAGAGAATCTCTTTTACGCTTCGCCGGCCCACGGGGCGCGTGAAACATTCCCCCGCCGCGCCGGCGCGCCGATCCGCCTGGGGGGGGAACGGTATTGGGCCGAAGATTTTATCGATAATTTCCCTCCCTGCCTTGATCCCGCCGTATTGCGCGAGGGGGAACTGCGCTATTCAAACGGAGCGCTGCGGCACGAACGGGAGGGGGTGAAGCGCCGCTGGGAGTTCTATCCCGGCGGGCGGATCAAAAGCCTTGTGCTGCTCCGCCCGGCGGCGGCGCCCGCCCGGTTCGAGTTTGCATACGGTGAAGAAAAGGGCGCGTTCAGCGTGACAATTAACGGCGCATCGGAGTTTCATTTTACCCGCGTGGCGGAGGTGGATCTGCCGCCGGTTTCGGCGTTTGGGCCGCCGGTGGAAAATTAGGGGCGGCTGAATTTGGTCCGCTTTGCGTAATGATAAATCCTGCTGTTATAATGTCCGCTGAATATATGGAAAACACCAGGCCGGTTCTTATCGTCGACGACGAGTACTACGTCACCCGCGGCATATCCTATTTGCTGCAGGACGAAGGGCTGGCCTGCGTCACCAAGAACGATTCCGAGGGAGTGGTCGCCCTGGTCGCCAAGGAACGGCCCCAGGTGATCGTGCTGGACATCAACATCCCGAAGGTGGACGGCTTTCAGGTGCTCAAGGAAATCCGCCAGCACGGGGAATTCGACGACGTGGTCATCATGATCCTCACCGCGCGCGGCCACGAAGAGGACATCCAGAACGGGCTCAAGCTGGGGGCGAACGAATATATCCTGAAACCGTTCAATCCGCTGGAACTGCGCGACAAGATAAAGGCGGTTTACGCCGCGAAGCGCGGACACTGAGCCCCGCCCCTTCCCCCGCTATTTATCATGGCAGGCCGTAACGCGGTTGCGTCCGGCCGATTTTGATTGATAGAGCGCCTGATCGGCCAGCTCGATGATTTCCGACACGCTGTCGGCTGTGGCGCTGTCATCCGGATACGCCGCTATCCCGATGCTGACCGTCAGCTTCCCCAACGGTTGAAGTTCGGCCCCCGGGAATCTGCCTTCTTCAACGGCCTCGCGCAGGCGGTTGGCAAGCGCCATCGCATGGTCTTTGCCCGTCTTTGGCAGGATGACGGCGAACTCTTCGCCGCCGTAACGGGCGACGATATCGGTTTCGCGCATTGCTATCCGCATGATTTTCGCGATTTCGATCAGCACCTCGTTCCCCTTCAGGTGGCCGTGGGTATCGTTGAATTTTTTGAAGTGATCCACGTCGATCATGCAAAGCCCCAACGGCTCTCCATAGCGTTCGGCGCGCTTGAGCTCCGTCAGGAGCGTCCGCACGAAATACCGGTGGTTGTAGACCTTTGTCAGTTCGTCGGTCACGGCCATTTCCTCCGCCCGCTCCAGCATCAGCACTTTTTCCACGGCGCTGGCGGCCAAAGCCCCCAAAAGCCCCATCAGGCTCAGTTCGCGGGCGGTGAATTTGCGCGGGCGGAAGTCGTCCACATACAGGATGCCGACGATTTTCCCTTCGGCCTTCAGCGGCACCGCCACCAGCGAGCGGAACCCCTGGTCCTTGAGGTGGGACGTATCGAACTTCGGATTATTTTCCAGTTCTTCGATGACGGTTGGCTGGCTGTTCGAAAGGATGTGGGCGGTCAGCCCGCCGGGCCGCACCTTCCATGCGTGCAGGGGGGGCTTGTCGCCGCGGAACCCCATGACCACGGACATCCGCATCTCCCCCTTCTCTTCGTCGAAGAGCGCGGCGGAGCCGGCCGCCATTTCCAGCAGGTCCATCGCCGCTTCCACGATCAGCTTAAGGGCATGATCAGATTTTTCCGCGTTCGCCAGCATGAGTCCGATGTTGTAGAGCAGCATCTGCTCTTCCAGCGTCCGCTTGGCGGCCTGTTCCCGCGCTTCGCGTTCTTCCACCATCCGCCAGACCAGGTTGGCGGTCATCCCTTTCACCACTTCGGTTTCGGGACGGTTGAGGTCGTTCAGGAAAGCGCCCACGTGCGGATTGCCGGTGGCGTCGATGACGATGTCGATGCGGGGGAGTTTGATGAAAAGTTCCTTGAAGTCGGGAGTGGTGAAGATGCCGTGCTGTTTCGCCCATGCGATGCCGGGGGCATCCTGGCTCCGGCTCGAAACCCCCACGATTTCTATATCGGGGTCTTCGGCGAACATCTTGGCCAGCGGCAGACCTCCTTTACCCATCCCGATGATGGCTACTTTAAAGCGGTCCGCCAGCCCCTTCATGGTTCCTTCGCGGCCGGCCAGTGCGTGCCGCGCACCTCGTCGCCCATCCAGGTCACTGAATAGGTATGGCAGGCGCGGCACTCCGTTGCGCGCGCGCGCGCCGTACCGGCATGGCGCTCTTGCGCGGCGGGAACATGGGCCGCCGCATCGAACGTCCGGTGCGTGTGGCAGCTCATGCAGTAGCTGATGATGATTTTGTTCGAATCCTTTTCCGCGGTTTTCGGGTCGAAGGCGCGCTCAACATCGCCGGTGGCGCAGGCCGCCATAAAAAGGGTCAACGCGAATGCCGTGACCGCCGTGATGCCGAACCGGTTCCCCATCCCCTCAAATCTCCGAAAAAATGCCGGCGAAGAAACCGCAAAATTGCCCCATCCCCCGCAAAGCGCCGTCCGCCCGTTTCCGGGGCGGGCAGAATAATTAACGCCCGCATTCTACTACCAATTTGCGATAATGCAGCCCACTTTTTGCCCGGCCGCCACCCTATGTGGATATATAATATCCCATTACTCCTGACAGTTTCACAGCGTATCACAGCCGTGTGCGGTTATCAATCGCGGCGCGGGAAATCTCCCGCGCCGGCCGGGGGCGCGCATGAGCATCCCGCCGGGATGAAGAACGGGATGCCGGGGTATAATTCACCGGATGAAACGCGATTCCTCCCCGTCGGCGGTTCTCTGCGCCCTGTTGCTCGCCTGCGCGGCGGGGTGCGGCGGCGGGCTTGGCGTGCCGAAGCCGGCTTTTGAAGCGGAAGCGCCGGAGCCGGACCTTCCGCCGGAGGAGAGCGCGATTGAAATTCCGGTGACGGTGCATCTGGATCCCATTTTGCGGAAGGTGGAGGAAAAGGTTCCGCTCGAATTCAACAGCAAAGGGTGGGAAACCGTCGGCACAAGCCCCGTGGGGGACGTGGGAGTGAAGTACCGTGTTTGGCGCGGGCCGTTGCAGGCGAACCTCGCCGGGAACAAGGTGACGATTACCGTGCGCCTCCACTATTCGCTGGCGGTGGCGCACCGGCTCAAGGCCGGGCTTCTGGCGGGGGGCAATCCGCCCTGGATGCAGTTTGGCCAATGCGGCGACGGCGGCGAAGCCCCGCGCGAGGCCGTTTTCAGCATGGAGACCGCGCTCGCCTGGGCCCCGGACTGGAAGGTGCGCTCCAAAACAAAACTGCTGCCGAACCTCTATCCCAACAGCTGCGGCGTGACGGCGCTCAATTTCGATATCACCCGCGCGGTTGACGGCAACGTCCGCCCCCGGCTGGAAGAGGCGGCGAAACTGATCGACGAACGGATACCGGCGGCGGCCGACTTCAAAAAAACCGCCGAGGAGGCCTGGAAGCGGATGCAGACGCCGCTGCGGCTGGAGAAGGATGTATGGCTGCTGCCGAATCCGCGCGAAATATATGTGACCCCCATAGACGGCGCCGGCGACCGGCTTGCCACCGGCATCGGCATCGCGGGCAGCCCCGCGCTGGCGGGGGGGAAAATGCCCGCGCCCGGCGTCCTGCCGCTGCCGGAGCTGAAAACGGGACCCAAAGGGAACGGCACATTCCGCGTGGCGCTCAAGGCGGAACTGGATTTCGACGCGGCGGCGGAGCAGCTCCACCGGCGGCTCGCGGAAAAGCCGGTGGTTCTGGGCAAGCGCCGGGTGACTATTACCGGCGTGACGATTTACCCGTCGAAGGAGCGCTGCGTGATACAGCTCGGGCTGAAAGGGGATGTGGACGGCGTCATCTATTTCATGGGAGAGCCGGTCTACGACGAGGCGAAGGGGCTTTTGTCTTTGGACAAGCTCGACTACACGCTGGAGACCGAGAACGTTCTGCACACCGCCGCCGAATGGCTGCTGCACGACGATTTCCGCGCGGAGATGCGCAAGCAGGCCCAGTGGCGGATGGATACCGGGCTGAAGGACGCCAGGGGGAAAATCGAACAGGCGCTCAACATCGCGCTGGACGAACACGCCACCCTGCGGGCGGAGGTGAAAGAGCTGTATGTGCGCCGCTTTTTCATGGGCCGGAAAGGGTTTCGGGCGGACATCGTGGTGCAGGGAACCGCCGCCGTGGCGTGGAAGTAGCCCGGAGGGCGTCAAAAATTTGGGGAAAATCCTTCCGATTTGACGCCCTTTTTGGCATGGCATAACAGCCATGTGCCATATTTATCAATATGTTGATCAAACGGCACATCCCTTGCTCCTTTGACAGGCAAGAGGAAATATTATGGGACTTATCAACTCGGTACTGTTTAGCGACCGCACACCGGCGCTGCTGAAAAGGTCGCTCGATCTCAACGCCCAGAAGGCGTCGGTTCATGCCGCCAATATCGCCAACGCCGAGACCCCCGGGTTCAAGGCGTCGCGGTTTGAATTTGAAAGCGTGTTGCGCGGCGCGGTGGACGGCTCGGCCATGCCGCTGAAGGCCACCCACGCCGGCCACTTCGGGGCTCCGATGCAGGATATCAAGGGCATCCAGGGAGTAACCGACGTCGATTTGACGCGGGGGCGGATCGACGGCAACAACGTGGACATGGAAAAAGAGGTTACGGCGTTTTCAGAAACGCAGATGGCCTACGACGCGGCGATCACCGCGATGAACAAGCGTGGCAGCATCATAAAATCGGCTATCACCGACGTGCGATAAGGAATAGACGATGAAAATCACCGGGCTTAACACGAATTTCAAGCCGCTGGGTGCCGACCTCGGCCTTAAATCGGCGCATACCGGCGGAACCACCGGCAAAAGTTTCGGGGACGCGCTGAAGGAATCGATGGACGAAGTGAACAATCTCCAGATCGACGCCGATAAATCCATCGAAGCGCTGGTCAGCGGCGAGAACAAGGACATCCACGGAACGATGATAGCCCTTTCAAAAGCGGATATTGCTTTCCGCATGACGGTGCAGGTGCGCAACAAGGTGATCGACGCATATCAGGAAGTTATGAGGATGCAGGTATAAGCGGTTTTGACCGGGCATGGCGTAGGCCCCGGCCCCGCGCTTCGCGGGCGGTGACGGCTTGGAGAGAGTAACGTTTTTCCCCGCCGCCGCCCGAATTTATTTCATCGAATTTGCCTTCCATTAAGCATATCCGTCATTCTGAAGGAGCGTCAGCGACTGAAGAATCCTTTTCCCGAAAGAGATACTTCGCCGCGCCCAGTACGACAAAACCCGCGCCTCAGGATGACCGGAGCGGCTCCGCCGGAATGCTAATGGTAAAAGCGGTTCCTTCTCCAACCGTGCTTTCAACGGTGATTCGTCCCCCATGCGCTTTGATGATCTCGTGGCAGAATTGCAACCCCAGTCCGGTTCCCAATTCCCCCGCGGTCCCCGGCACGCTTTGAATTATATTGCCGGCAAAAAGCCGTTCAAGATTTTCCGGCGGAATGCCAATGCCGGTATCCTTTATGTTTAACGCAAATCCTTTGTCGGTCATTTCACCCGCAATCGATATCCCATCTCCACATTCGCAGAATTTTATCGCGTTGGAAACAAGATTCTGGATTGCCTGGACAAAAAGAGCCTCATCCGCCTTTATAGTCAGTCCCGGCTTTAGGAAGTTATGTATGGTGATATTTTTGGCGTCCGCAAGGGCCTGCAGCGGCTCGATGGCGATTGTCACGATTCTGGCGGCATCGCACTCCCCAAAACGATAGGTGAACTTGCCCATTTGGATACGGTTTAAATTCAGCAAAGCGTCTATCAGTTTTAACAGGCCCTGGGTGTTTTTAAGGGCGGCGGCAAACACGTTTTTGGTTTCCGGATTGACCTGGATTTCAGGCCGCCCTTGCATATGCCGGATAAGTACTTGCAAGGACGCAATGGGCGAACGCAAATCGTGGGAAGCGGCGGTGACAAATTTGTCTTTTAGCCGCGTCGCCTCCTCGGCTTGGTCCCGCGCGGTCTGCAATTCCCTGGTTCTTGCGATGACCAGTTCCTCAAGTTGTTCGTAATATCGGGACAACTCCTTTAATGCATGCTGGCGTTTTTCCACCGAATCGTTGAATGCCTCCACCAATTTTTTGATTTCGCTCCTGGATCGCAGCGGGATGCGGTAGTCCAGGTTTCCCTCCTCGATCTCGCGGACGCCCCGGATAAACTCGTCTAAAGGCCCAATGACCTGTCTGGACAACATGGCGTACAGCATGAACACCAACAGCAAAAGCCCGGCGGCGACACCGGTGACAACCAGCGCGCTCAACCGGCCAATTTCAACACGGTCATCATCAAGCGTAATAAAAACCCGGACCGCCCCCCGCAGTGTCTTTGCCTTCCGGGGCGGCGGTTCCCCCGCGCCTTCAAAAAGCAATGACTCGGCATCATTCGGCGAAGTGGCGGCATACACCGGGCATGTGACGCCGACCACCATGCGATATTTTCCAAAGGAGAATTTTTCCTTTTGGATCGCGGCCGGCAACGGCGCAAGCGGTTGCGGGTGATACCCTCCCCGGGAGAACTCGTATAAAATCCCCCCGGTTCCTTCCTTCTCAACGATAGCGGCATATGCGACGTTTTTTTGGCGCTTTACCCCCTCCAGCATTTTCCCCAATATCACCTTGTCGCCCGTAAGGAAGCCGTATTCGCTGTTCACGGCAATTTCTTCCGCCAACACCTGCGCGAGATTCATATGGTTCTCAACCGTCGTGGCCGAAATATAGGACAAGGCGGTGTAGATCATGATGGCGGCCACAAGCAGGAAAACGAGAGCCAGGCGGATGGCGAAATAAAACCGCAGCCCGTGAGGATTGAATTTCATCAATTTACTCATAGTATTCCACCCACACGCCCCCAAAGCGCTTGATCCGGGGAATTTTCAGGTGTTCCGCGATACGCCGGTTGACGTAGTATCCGCCTGTTTCGGGATACAGATAGCCGATGTCCGCCGGCGCTGTTGCCGCCAGCGCCTTTTTTGCAAGCATCGCGGCTTGGGCGCCGATATCGCCGTAATCGGAAAACGCGGTGAACAGCGCCCCCTTTTGGACGGTTTTTTTGGAAAAGCCGATGACGGGAATCCTTTTTTCCAGGGCCAATGCAAAAAGATATTCTATGGATTGTTCCGTCACCACCGTTTCGTCAAACACCAGCCATATCGCATCGGAAGCCTCCACCGCGCGGCGGAAGGCGCCCGGCGCCCCGTCCGGCGAAGAGACCTTTTCTTCCACAACCCGATACCGGTGCCGGTACCGGGCGCGCGCCGCCGTCAGGCCGTCGGTCAATTCATCCGATAAAATCCCGGAGCCGTAAATCACGCCGATTGTTTTCGCTTCCGGGAGCAGCTCATGCAAAAGGGCGAATTGATCGGCCGGGTTGGGGCTCAGCGTGATGCCGAAACCCAAACTGCCGTATCCCAGAATTTTTGCGGGTTCCGGCGCCATGAGCGTCAGCACGGGCAGGCGCTCCGCGAAATCGGCGGCGGCGGCCATCGCCTTGGCTCCAACAGCCACAATCAACCGCGCGCCGCCGTTCGCCGCGCCCTCGAGATAATGCCTTCCATCGGCCACATCGCCGTTCATGTCATGGGTGGAGATTGTTACCCTGCCCACGCCGGCGGCAAATGAGGAAACGGCCTGTTTATACGGGGGAATATCTTGCGATACGAGAATGGCGATTTCCGCCGGAAAAGCCGGCGCGGCGGCGGTTATGGCAAGGCAAGCCAATATCCCTAAGATGCGATGAAAGCGCATATTAGCGGACAATAGCACCTCCCCGGCAACATACAGCACGCCTTTGTTCCTATAGCCTCTTACTGATGGGTAATGACCAGGTTCAGATTTGGGTCGGAGCAGTTGGATGGATCTCCAGATGCCAAAGGCGAAAACTTTAAAAAGACCTCGACCATCGCGTCGTAGAGGTAAATATTGGTATCCACCACATTGGACCCCTTGGCAAGGATATCCCAATATTTATCGTAATCCGCAAAACCGGGGGCGTTTTTTATGTATTTCTTCAGCACGGCCATGCGATACAGCTTGGTGGTGTCGGCAAGATCAATCGGGGTGGTCGTATCGGGATTGAAGGTTTTAAAGTTAACCGCGGTAATGCGGGAACCGACGGGTTTTGTAACATCGGCAAAAACCTGCAATTGGCCGGAGACCTGCAAAAACCGTCCGTAACTGGCGCCCGGCGTGCCATCCGGCTGCATACGGCTGAAGCTGTTTTCGAGCATCTCTTTTATCACGGCGCCGCTGAGGCTCACGGTAACAATGGTTGCCGGATTGGTGGCCGGGGCAATGCCGCTCAGGTTGTCATAGGGGAGGAACTTGGCCACATCCCCCTTGGTAATAAGACCGGCGTGGAGATTATCGCCCGCCGGATCGGGCGGATTGAACCGGACGGTTCCAGCGTTTACAACGGCAAAATCAGCGTTCGTTTTCCACACCATAGTATCCGCAACGAGGGTTCCCAAACCCGTCTGGCAGCTTGCCATCGAGGAATAGTGCGTGGTTAGCTCGTATTTAATGCTCCCTATAACGGTAGCGTCGGTATAGGGCGCATATTTTTCATCGTTGTTTTTAACATTCAGGTTTCCGCATGCCTGAAGGGTGAAAAGCGTCATTCCCATCATCAATGCGGCGGTTAATAATCGGCCCATGTTTTTCCGGTTCATTGTCAAAACTCCTTTTCCAGTTCAAAAAGGAATATGCGCTGGCTGGTCTGGATATGGTTCTTTGCGGCGCCAATATCAGGAACCGCCGGAAGCCGGTGGCGGGTGTCGGAATAGATTTCCCGGTAATCGGCGTTGAGCAGGTTAAAGGCCGACAGTTTGACGTTTACGCCCCGCAGCACGTTCTTTTTCGATAACGCCAGGTTCACGATGTTGAACGGGCCTTCCACGTCGGCCCGCCCCAGAATGATTTCCTGCGAAGTGCGGGCATTTGCTTTTGCCGTTCCGAAATAACCGTATGTGAGCGTGCCGTTAAACCCGGCGGGCAGATACACGCCCAGCACCGCATTGCCCCGCAGTTGCGGAACCTGCGTCAGATAACTGTTTGAAACGACATCCTTCGCGTTAAAGAGGGATGCGTTCCACATGAAAAACGTTCCGGATTCAAAGGTGTGTTTCGCCTCGATTCCCGCGCCGTTTATTTCCAGTTTTCCGCCGTTCTCGAAGCGGGTGATCGCCGCCAGCGATGTGTTGAACAGCGTGGTGATGTAATCGCTCAACGTTTGGCGGTACGCGTTAACGCGCACAAAGCTGTTCGCCGCATAGGTATAACCGATCCCCGCCTCCAGCGTTTCGATTGTTTCCGGCTTTAGCGAGGGGTTGCCCGCGAACTGCAAATCGGTCTCGTCATAAAGCTCCCTGAACGTCGGAGCGCGGAAGGCGGTGGCGTATTGCAGCTTGATGTCGAGTCCGGCAAGCGGATAAAAAGCCATGGCCGCCCGCGGGTTGACGGTATCGCCGAAATCGCTGTAATGGTCGTAACGGACGCCGCCCACCAGATTAAAGTACCGGCTGGGCGTCCAATCGTCCTGGAGATACGCGGCGTGGATGTTGCGGGATCTCGACGGAAACGTATAACCGTTCCAGTTGGCCAAATACCCTTGGGGAACGGCGCCCACGTCCGGTTCACCGGCATAGCTGGTCAACACCCGCGGGTTGCGTATGCTTGAATCTTCAAAAACCCCGCCGACGGTGAGGTAATTGTCGTCCCCGATCATGGAGCGGCCCCGCAGCTCGAAACCGCCGGTAAGCACATCGTATTTTTTCTGGAGCATCATGCCGTTCTGGAAATATTCCGGCTGCCCATCCCCATTCAGGTCGCGGTTGTCGGTGTAGCCATCGGGATACAATTGGATTTTTTTCTCCACCATCCAAAGGTCGCCATACAGCCGGGGTTCCACCAACACGGTTTTTTCACTTCCCCACGGGCGGGAGATATCGAGGGAAAAGTAGCTGGAGGAGTAATGCGAACCATCGGCCACGATGTTCTGATAGGCAAACCCCGGCCCGCGGTCATCGTTGTAAAACGCGAACCTGGTATTTGTCTCCCCATGATCCCACTGGACGTCCCCCATCAATTTCCGCTGATTTCCCTTCATCATCGCGGGCGCTTTGGAATAGGGCGCGGCGGCGGTGTTGTTGGAGAGGCGGTCCCACGGGATGGTGGCATCGCCGCCGCCGGTGTCATACAACTCGGCGAAGGCCGATATCCGGTCGCCCTCCCGGACATCGCCATAACCGGCATTCAGCTTCCATGTGTTAAAAGAACCGCCACCGGCCTTGATGCGCCCGTTTTGGGCCTTTTTCATGATGATGTTGATGACCGCCGCCACCGCGTTGGTGCCATACAGCGCCGATCCCGGGCCGCGGATGACCTCCACCTTTTCAATGCCGTCCACGGGTAGGTCGTAAAACGCGGTTCCATCGTGGAAATTGTTGAAGCGGTGTCCGTCGATCATCACCAGGATATCGGAGGGTGTTTGAAGCCCGTTAACCGCGAGCTGGGTTTCGGCGGAATTGGAGTGTGCGATATGAAATCCGGGGATGATATTCAAAACATCCGCCATATCCTTTGCCGCCATCGCGGCGATGGTTTTGGCGGTGATGACCGTGATGAAGCCCGGCGACTCCGGAACCGGTTTTGCCCGGAACGCGCTTATGGAGTTCATCTCCTCGGAAGTGAAGAACATTGATTCATCGCCATTGAAAGCCATTTGGTCGCCGGCAAACGCCGAAACCACGGCTGAAAAATGCAACATTGCCGACAACAACAAAAAAATCCGCGCAATGCGGATACTAAATACCATCGCCGCTTCCTCCAATTGGAAAGACTTTATGCAACGAAAGTATACAGGTTTACTTTGGCGATTTAAATGGTCCGGAAGTATTATTTGCAAGTCCGGGAAATGGGTTGGCTACTTTAAGGCGGCGCCGAGGGCGGCGCGGTAGACGGCGTCGAACGGCTTTCCCGCTTTTTCCGCCAGCGCTTTGCAATCGTCATACTCCGGTTTCAGGCGGCGCTGGCCGCCGGGGGTGAGCGCTTCTTTTATCCGCACTTCGCCGAACTTCGTTTTCACCTTGATGACTTTGCGTTCCAGTTCGAACCGTTCCACCTCGTACTGCCGCACACCCAGCGTGGGGGTTTCCTCCAGCATCAGGTTGCGCAGGTCCGCCGCCTTCAGCGGATCGCAGAGCACCGAAAGGACGAACGCCTGCCGCCCCTTTTTCATTGTTACGCTTGCCACCCATACATCGAGCGCCCCCGCGCCAAGAATTTTCAGCGTCGCGTAGCCGAGGCTTTCGGGCGTGGCGTCGTCGATGTTCGTCTCCAGCACCATCAGCCTCTTGCCGCGCCCCGCAGGTTCCCCCAGCACGATGCGGAAAAGGTTCGGCACCCGGTCTTGCCGGATTTTCGTTCCGGCTCCGTACCCCACGGCCAGCGGCTTCATCGCCGGCATTGGCCCGAAGTTTTCGGCGAGGGCGGCGGCAATTGCCGCCCCGGTGGGGGTGGTCAGTTCCATCGGGGTGGCATCCGGCGTCAGCGGAATCCCTTTGAGCAGCAGGATCGTGGCGGGGGCCGGCACCGGCATCATGCCGTGCATGGTATCCACCATGCCGCCGCCGGTCGGGATGGGGGAGCAGGCGAAGCGGGTGATGCCGAGCCGGTGGAAGCCAAGCGCCACGGCAACAATATCGACGATGCTGTCCACCGCCCCCACTTCGTGGAAATGCACCTTCTCGATGCTCTGGTTGTGTACCTTCGCCTCCGCCACGGCGATATTTTTAAATATGAGGAGCGCGGTCTCTTTCACCGCCGCGTCCAGCTTGCTCGTTTCGATGAGCCGGCGTATGACGGCGTAATCGCGGCTCTTCTGTTTTTTCGTGATGTGGACGCCAAACTGCGTGGCGGCTATGCCGCTCCGTTTCACCGGCTCGGCGGTAAGGCGGTAGCCATGCACATCGATTTTTTTCAGCTCGCGTTTCAAATAGGCCAGCGGCACGCCGAGATCGATCAGCGCCCCCACCACCATGTCGCCGCTGATGCCGGAAAACGCGTCAAGATATGCGATTTTCATTTTTGTCCTTATATTTCCCTTTGATAATCCGGCGGGCCATCGCGGCCGCGCCGAAACCGTTGTCGATGTTCACCACCGCGATGCCGCTGGCGCAACTGTTGAGCATCGCCAGCAGCGGCGCGAGGCCGCCGAACGCCGCGCCGTAGCCGACAGACGTTGGCACCGCCACCACCGGCGATGCGACCATGCCGCCCACCACGCTGGCGAGCGCGCCGTCCATCCCGGCGGCCACGATAATGCAGTCGGCCCCTTGCAGCGCATCGCGCTGATCCAGCAGCCGGTGGATGCCCGCGACGCCGACATCGTAAATCGTCGTCACGTTCAGGCCCATGATGGATGCCGTTACCGCCGCTTCTTCCGCCACCGGAATATCGGAGGTTCCGGCGGTGAGCACCAACAGGCGCCCGGTTTTCTTTGCCGGTTTCTTTTCGACGGTGATTGCGCCGCTCGGCGCGTGATAGACGGCGTTCCTTGCCACCTTTTTCACGGCGGCGTACATCTTTTTGTCGGCACGGGTGGCCAGCAGCCGGTCGCTCCGTGCAAGGAGTTTTTTGGCGATGGCGGCAACCTGCGCGGGGGTTTTACTGGCGCAGAAAATCACCTCGCAAAACCCCTGGCGGTGCGCGCGGTGGTGATCCACCTTGGCGAAAACGATATCCTCATAGGGCTCGTTCACAATCTTAGCCGCCGCGCTTTGGGGCGAAAGCGTTCCGCGCTTCACCGCCGCCAGCATTTTTTCCAGATGCGCGCGGTCCATCAGTAAAACTCCCCCTTAAGACTGCGCCCCATCAGTTGCGCCACCGCTTCCTTGGGATTTTTTCCCTCGTGGCAAACGCGGAACACCTCGGCGCAGACCGGCATATCGACCCCTTTTTTCTTCGCCAGTTCGTACAGCGAGCGGCTGGTGAGCACCCCTTCGGCGACGGCCTTCATGCCGCCGAGGATTTGCCCGATGCTTTCCCCCGCGCCGAGCCGCATGCCGACCGTGCGGTTGCGGCTCAAATCGCCGGTGGCGGTGAGGATCAGGTCGCCGATGCCGGAAAGGCCGGCGAAGGTCGCTTCGGAGCCGCCCATCGCCTTGCCCAGCCGCACCATCTCGGCCAGGCCGCGCGTGATGAGCGCGGCGCGGGCGTTGTGCCCCAGTTTGAGGCCATCGGCGATGCCGGCGGCGATGGCGATGACGTTTTTCACCGCGCCGCCCAGCTCCACGCCGATAACGTCGTCGTGCGTGTAAACGCGCATCCGCTGGTCGCTCAACAGATCTTGCACCTTTTGCGCCGCCGCCGGGTCGCGCGAGGCGGCGGTGATGGCGGTCGGCAGCCCCATCGCCACCTCCTTGGCAAAGGTGGGGCCGGAAAGGCAAACCAACCTACGCGCCGCGGCGGGCGGCAGCAGCTCGTCGAAAATCTCGCTCGGCATGCGCAGCCGGTTATTCTCGATCCCCTTCGTGGCGGAGACGATGACCGCATCGGGCGCGAGATGCGGGATCATCTTTTTGATGACTCCTTCCATAACGTGGGACGGAACGACAAAAAAGACCGCCTCCGCGCCGGCGGCCTTCGCCAGGTCCGTGGTGGCGGTGATGTTTCCGCTTAGCGTGAAACCGGGGAGAAAGGCGGAATTGACATGCGCGTTGTTTATTTCATCAACCACTTCGGACTCGTAAGCCCACAGCGTGACCGGCACCCCCTTGCCGCCGAGGTGGCGCGCTATCGCGGTGCCCCAGGCCCCCGCCCCGATAACCGATGCTTTATTTGATTCCATGTGCGCTATTAGACACAGTTAGGTGAAGCGCCGTCAAATTAAGAAGCGGCGGCCGTTATTTGACCGAAAACGACTTTACCGTGAGTATTTTGTTGCCGTCCTCATCCTCATCCACAACGCCGGTCACTTCCACCTTCTTGCCGACCAGCCCAAGAAGCTCGTTCCCCTTGGCGTCGTCGTTCACCAGATAGTATTCAGTTCCTTCCAACCACTCCTCCTGGATTTCCACGGCGATGACTTTGTCGTTTTCGTCCACCGCCGCTTTTGCGACGACGCCGGTAATGGTGACTTCCTTATCCGGCGGGCGGGCAACCTCTTTTTGCCGGGCGTGGGCCTGGGGAGCGGCGCCCGCGCACAGGATGAGCGCGCAGAGAAGGAGCGGACGCATGGCTGCAACCCGGAAGGAGACCGGGAAACGCGGCATCGGCATCATGGAAAACAGTATAGCGTACCGGAGCCGATTTTCCATGCACCGGCCCGTGGGCGGCCATTCCGGGCCGTTCAGGGCGGGTGTCGCTCAAAAGACACCACGGCGGCGCGGCAAAGTGATAACATAACTTCCCATATGGCTAATAAACCGTCTTTCACCGTCTGCCTCGTCGGGCGGCCCAACGTGGGCAAGAGCACCGTCTTCAACAAGCTCACCCGCAGCCGCAACGCCATCGTGGACGATATGCCGGGCGTCACGCGCGACCGGATGTTCGGCAACGCCGATCTCTCCGGCGTGAACGCGCTCATCATCGACACTGGCGGCATCGAGGTGGCGCAGGACGATATCATCACCAAGCAGATACGCGAACAGGCGCTGCTGGCGGTGGAAGAGGCCGACGTCATCTGCTTCGTGGTGGACGGCAAGGAGGGAATCAGCATCCTCGACCGGCAGATCACCGATATTCTCCGCCGCACCAGCAAGCGGGTGGTTCTGGCGGTGAACAAGGTGGACAACCCCCGGATGGGCGACATGCTGGAGGACTGGTACGAACTCGGTTTCGAAGACATCGTGCCGATTTCGGCCGAGCACAGCATAGGCCTGGGCGAGCTTTCCGACATGCTCACCAAGGGGGTGCCGGACGAACTGCGCTACGTCAAAGAGGAAGAGCCTAAAGAGGAAGCCGCCGAAGCCCCGATCACCATCACCGTGGTGGGGCGGCCCAATGTGGGGAAATCGTCGCTCATCAACCGCATCATGGGCGAGAAGCGGCTGGTGGTGAGCGAAATCGCCGGCACCACGCGCGACGCGGTGGACACCACGGTGAAATACCACGGCAAGGAATACATCTTCATCGATACCGCCGGTATCCGGCGGAAAAACCGCGTCTCGCAGAAACTGGAAAAATTCTCCATCATCATGTCGCTCAAGAGCATCGAGCGGGCCGATATGGCGCTGCTGGTGCTGGACGCCACGCAGGGCGTCACCATGCAGGACGAGCGGGTGGCCGGCATCATCAACGATCATTACCGCGCCTGCGTCATCCTGGTGAACAAGTGGGACCTGGTGGAAAAAGACACCATGTCGTCCGCCCGCTTCCAGCGCGACTTGGAGGAAAAGCTGAAGCACATCGCCTGGGCGCCGGTGCTGTTTGTCAGCGCCGAGACGGGGCAGCGGATGCACCGCATCTTCGAGACCATCGAGCAGGTGAAACTGGAATACCGCAAGCGGATAGACACCGGCCCGCTGAACCGGAAGATCGTCACCTGGACCTCGCGCGTGCCCGCCCCCATCGTGAGCGGCCACCGGCCCAAATTCTTTTTCATCACGCAGTCCCATGTGGCGCCGCCGACGTTCATCTTTTTCGTCAGCAAGCCGGCCTGTGTGGCGGAGACGTACCACCGCTACCTGATGAACCGCATCCGCGAGGACTACGGCTTCACCGGCGCGCCGATAAAGTGCATCTTCGACCACCGCCCCGGCCGCCACGCAAAGGAGGAAAAACCGCGCCGCGAACCGGGTCCGGCCAAGCACAAGGAAACCGCGCGGGAAAAAACCGGCTTCAAGCGCCTCGCGCGTAAAGACCCGAAGGCGGCCAAGCTGAAGCGCGGCCCCCATAAAACATCGGAGGTAAAGAAACATGCGCGCCCTGGCCTTAAGAAACGTTAGCATCGAAAGCCCCGGCACATTCGGGGAGTTTTTGAAGCGCAACGGCTTCACCATCGACGATATCGACCTTTCCAAAGGGGAACCATGCCCCGCCACCGCCGACGGCTACGCCGTGACGCTGATCATGGGGGGGCCGATGAACGTGTACGAAGAGGAGAAGCACCCCTTCCTCGGCGATGAGCTGCGGCTGCTGCGCGATATCATCAAAAAGAACCAAAAGGTGATCGGCTTTTGCCTCGGCGGCCAGATGATCGCCCGCGCGCTCGGCGCGAAGGTGACAAAAAACCCCGTGAAGGAGATCGGCTGGATGCCGGTAACGCTCACCGAGGAAGGAAAGCGCGAGCCGCTGCTGGCCGGCCTGCCGGAAACGCTTACCGTTTTCCAGTGGCACGGCGATACCTTCGCCATCCCCAAAGGGGCGGCGCATCTCGCCCGGAGCGAAGCCTGCGCCAATCAGGCGTTCCGCCACGGCAACGCGCTGGCGCTGCAAGTCCATCCGGAAGTGGAAGAGGCCGACGTGCGCGGCTGGGGCGAAGAGTACCTGCCCGAACTGCTGCGCGAACGGGGCGCGCGCGGCAGGGAACAGCTCGTGGCCGAAACCCGGCGCTCATTCCCCCGCATGCTGAAAGACCGCGATGCTTTTTATGAAAACCTTTTGCGCTGGATTCTTGAACGGTAATCCGGTGAAACGGGTTTTCTCCCTCCTTCTGGCCGCCGCTTTGCTGGCTCCCGCCGCCGCGCGCGCCGATGATCCGGCCGAGTTCCTTTACAACTTTTGCAAAAGCGACGGCGTGGCCGACGGCCTGATACCGGCCAGCGAGGAGTGGGGTATCCACCCCCACAAGCGGAACTATGTCCTCATGGGCCAATGGGGAACGCCGAACGCGGCGGACGGCATGATGAATTACATCAAATACCAATTGAGCATCAAACAGCATCTGTGCAAGAGCCTGAATTTCGGCTATACCCAAAAATCGCTCTGGAGCGTCACCGCCCCCTCCCTTCCGTTCCGCGAAACGAACTACAACCCGGAATTTTATCTGGACTACACCGATAACGGCTCCGGCATTTGGCGCTGGGGAAAGATCGGGCTGTTCGAGCACGAATCGAACGGGCGCGACGGGCCGGATTCGCGCAGTTGGAACCGCATCTACTGGGAGCCCCGGCTCGTGATCGACGATCCGGAAAAACTTCCCCTCGGCTTCACAACGCTCGTCGCCGCGCTGAAGTGGTGGTACGCCTACAGCGCCGTCGAAAACGCCGACATCCGCGACTATCAGGGGAACAACGAGCTTTCCATAACCCTCAACCAATACTGGATGCAGTGGGCCGTTATCGTCCGCAAGGGGCGGATATGGGATTACGGCAGTGTGCAGGTGGATATCAACTACCACTTCATGGGAAACATGGATATTTTTTTCCAGTTCTGGGACGGCTACGGCGAAAGCCTGGTCGATTACAACCGCAGTTCCACCCGCTACGGCTTCGGCATTGCCATCAACCGTTAAACCCATAGGCAAAAAGTGCCGTGACCGGCAAACCTTGCTGGATTGTTGACGCCGCCAACGGCTCCCGCGGGCGTCAAAGGGATGACTGGCCGGATAAAACCAAGCCAGATTAATCAATAAAAACAACGATATGGAAATTTTAACGTCATTTATCCGCTCTGGCACAGGACTTGAAATACATAGGTGCAGGAGACAAAAAAATGACTAAAGAAAATATGCTGAAGTTGCTGGAAAGAAGTCACGGCGAGCTGATCACCATCCTCCTCGATGAAGCGCGGAAGCTGGAAGCGGATCAGGCCAACGCCGAAGAACTGGCCCATGAAACCTTTTCCGACCTCCGCCGCCACCTTGAACTCAGCTTTAATTAAGTCCTGACGGCGGATACCGGTTTTTGGATTTAACCTCCCCAAAACCGGCATCCGCTTTGTCCACCCCCTGTTCGCCTTCGCCATGCCAAATTTCCCCCCCCCTCGGAACAACCATGGCGGATGTCGTTTTCAATTTGATTTCCCCCCCGAACCCCGGTTTAATAGGCACCCATGAAATACGAACCGGTTATCGGGCTGGAGGTGCATACCCAGCTCAACACGAAATCGAAGATATTCTGCGGCTGCTCCACCGAATTCGGCGCCGCGCCGAACACCCAGACCTGCCCCATATGCCTCGGCATGCCGGGTGTGCTGCCGGTGCTCAATAAAGAGGTGGTGGCAAAGGCCATCCGCGCCGCGCTGGCCCTCAACTGCACCGTGGCCGATGTGAGCCGCTGGGCCCGCAAAAACTATTTCTACCCCGACCTGCCGAAGGGCTACCAGATATCGCAATACGAGCTGCCGCTGGCGGTGAACGGCCACATCGACATCGTGGTGAACGGCGCGCACAAGCGCATCCGCATCCACCGCATTCACATGGAAGAGGACGCCGGAAAAAACATCCACGGCGAAAATTTGGGCGATCCGGCGCACAGCTATGTGGACCTGAACCGCACCGGCGTGCCGCTCATCGAGATCGTGAGCGAGGCCGACATGCGCAACAGCGAAGAGGCGAAGGCCTATCTTGAAAAGCTCCACTCCATCCTGCGATACCTGGGGGTGAGCGACTGCAACATGGAAGAAGGCTCTTTCCGCGCCGATGCCAACGTCTCCGTGCGTCCCTTCGGGCAGGAAAAGTTCGGCACCAAGGCGGAGGTGAAGAACGTGAACTCCTTCCGCTTCATCCAGAAAGCCATCGACTACGAGATCGAGCGCCAGAGCGATCTCATCGACGACGGCGGGCGCGTGATACAGGAGACCCGCCTGTTCGACAGCGCCAAAGGCATTACCATCTCGATGCGGAGCAAGGAAGAGGCGAACGACTACCGCTACTTCCCCGACCCCGACCTCGTGCCGCTGCGCGTTTCCGAGGCGTGGAAAAACGAGATCGCCGCCACCCTGCCGGAACTGCCGGACGCGAAGATCGCCCGCTTCCAGAAGGAATACGGCATCCCCGAATACGACGCCGTGCAGATGGCCGTGGACCAAAAGGTGGCCCACTACTTCGAGGCCGTGGTCAAGATGGGGAGCGACCCGAAGGCCGCCAGCAACTGGATAATGACCGATGTGCTGCGCATCATGAAGGAGCGCCAATTGGAGATAGGGCAATGCCCCGTCACCGCCGCCATGCTGCACGGGATGCTGGAACTCATCAAGGACGGCACCATCAGCGGCAAGCTGGCCAAAGACGTTTTCGCCGGCATGGAACAGACCGGCAAGGACGCTAAACAGGTGGTGGCCGAAAAAGGGCTGGTGCAGATTTCGGATACCGGCGAGCTGGAAAAGATCGTTGATGGCGTGATCGCCGCCAACCCCGGCAACGTGGCCGAATACCGGTCGGGCAAGGTGAAGCTGATGGGCTTCTTCGTGGGCCAAGTGATGCAGGCATCAAAGGGGAAAGCCAACCCCGCCCTCGTGAACAAGATACTGAAAGAAAAGCTCGGCTGACCGGTCCCCGGCGCGGGGACTTTTTTCCCTGAAACCTTTTGCCGCATACGGCATCTATACAAGAGCAGGCTGAAACACCACATTAGGGAGGTCTTTAATGATACGTGCCATATTGTATCTGTTCGGAGCCGTTGCCATCATTTTCGCCGCCTACGGCACCAGCCACGCCGCGGAGACCGCGCAACCAATGCAGGGCGGCATGCACTCCGGCCACATGATGCACGATATGCCGGGCGGGCCGATGCACGGCGGCCGGATGATGGGCGGCCAGATGATGGACGATACGCGCACGCCGCTCAACCTGCCGCCGATGATGGCGCAGCACCAGAAGGCGAACATGCGCGAGCACCTGAAAGCGGTGAACGAAATCGTTCATTACATGGGCGCGAAAGACTTCGCGGCGGCTTCCAAAACCGCGCACGAAAAGCTGGGGCTTACCGCGCATATGAAACAGATGTGCGACAACATGCCGAACGAAACATTCCGGACGATGGGCATCGACTTCCATAAAAGCGCCGATGACCTGGGGGAAGTTTTGAAAACGAAGGATGCCGACAAGTCGCTCAAGGCGCTCGACGCCGTTTTGACCAAGTGCACCGCCTGCCACGAGATGTTCCGCCAGTAGCATCTCCCTAAATCGGCGTTTGCGGATTTTTCATGGTTCCACCATGAAAAATCCGGCTATCCTGAAAGAATGCACAAGGAACTGAAAGATTACAAAAACCTTATCGACAAGTGCGTCCTCTGCGGCGGCTGTCACCCGGATTGCCCGACGTACCAGTTGAGCCGGATGGAGCACGACGCCGCGCGCGGCAAGGTGCTGCTGGCGAAGGCGTTGCTGGAAGGCGAACTGGAGCCGACGGATACGCTGGCCCGCACATTCGATCACTGCCTTACCTGCATGGCCTGCGTGGAGGCCTGTCCCGCCGGGGCCGACCCGGTGAAGGTGATCACCGCCGCCCGCGACGAGATGCGGAAAAAGCGCGGCCTCGGTTTCATCCCAAAATTCATTTTTTCCAAAATCCTGCCGAACCGCGCGCTGATGCCGCTGCTGGCATTGGCGATGGGAACCGCAACAACGCTGTTCAAACTCCTTCCGCCGGTTTTCCCCGGCATGAGGGAGATGACACACGGCGGTAAAAAAAAGCTGATACCCGCCTTCCGTTTCAGCAGCCTCAAAGGGACGCTGCCGGATGTTTTTTCCGCAAAAGGGGAAAAAACGATGCGTGTGGCCTATTTCACCGGCTGCATGGCCGACTGGGTTTTTTCGGAAGGGGGCAAAGCGGTCATCGACATTCTCACTCTCTGCGGCGCGGAAGTCGTCCTTGTTAAAGATGAGGTCTGTTGCGGCGCGCCCGCGTTTTTCGCCGGCGACCGGGCCAGCGCCGAACTGATGGCGATGAGGAATTTGGCGTTCTTCGCCAAAGCGGACGCCGATTGCATCGTCACCTCCTGCGCCACCTGCGGCGACGTTTTACAGCAGGTCTATCCCGATCTCGTGCCGGGCGGCGAAACAAATAAATTCTCCGGCAAGGTGATCGATTTCCAAAAACTGCTGGCGGGGCCATTGCTGGCCCGCCTGCCGGTGAAGGAGCATGCCGGGCCGAAACTGAAGGTGACGTATCATGACCCCTGCCACCTCTCGCGCGGGATGAAGGTGGTGAAAGAGCCGCGCGAAATTTTGCGGCGGCTGCCGGGCGTGGAGTTCATCGAGATGGCCGAGGCCGACCGCTGCTGCGGCGGCGCGGGGACGTTCTCGGCGGACTACTACGGCGACGCGGTTGAGATAGGGCGGCGGAAAGCCGAGAACATCAAGGCCAGCGGCGCGCAAATCGTGGCGACCGAGTGCCCCTCGTGCGAGATGCAGCTTCTGGACATGGTGGGCCGCTTCGCGCCGGGGGTGGAGGTGCTCTCCACCGCCGAGGTCATCCGCCGCGCCCTCGGGCGGTAAACCGGCCAAGCGTCGAAAAACCGCCGCGTTTCACACAAACGGGGGATGCTGGTAAACTATACGGCTGATGATGCAGGAAGCGTACAACCGGTTTATTAAAGGGCTGGCCCTGATACCGCCGAAGTACTATCTCGGCGCGGCGGGGGCCGTTATCCTGCTGCTCTCCTACGGCATCGGCAAAACCGCCGTTACCCCCGTCGCCGTTGTAACGGGGGTGAAGGCGGACACGGCAAAAACAGCCGGCGCGCTGATCACCCCAAAAAATCCCGCCGCCGTGCCTCCCGCCATCGCGCAGGGAAACATTTTCCGCAAGCAGCGCAAGGATTTTGCGCCGCCCGACAGTTTGGCCAAATCGGGCGACGAGCCGGTGCCGGACCTCAAGCTGCTGGGGCTAATCATCACGGATCAGAGGCGGCTGGCCATCGTCGACGCCGAGCTGAAAAGATATTTCAGGCGCGAAGTGGCGCCCGACCTCGTTATCAGCGGCATCAAGCAGGCGCAGCCGGCCGAAGACGGCCGCTTTTATGAAGTGGCGGCGCTCCCCGGGAAAGGGGAGAAACTCGCCTCGCAGACGTTCAACGAGGGGGACATCATCGCCGACTACCGGCTGGACCGGGTCAACGAGACCTCCATCGAGGTGAGCAGCCTCGCCAGCGGCAAGCGGACGGTGATCCACCTGTTGGACGCCGACGAGGCGGCCGCTTCGCTGGAATCGCGCGCAAAGCACGTCAAGCCGGTGCCGTTACGCGGCCCGGATATATCGATGCACGGCAGCGGGGCGGCGACGCCATGAGCGGCGCGGGGGCCATCGAGCAGGCTCTGCTGGACGCCGGAAAACTCTCCGGCGACGCGCTCAAGGCGGCCAAGGCGCAAAGCCAGGGGAACCGGAGCGTTTGGAAAACCGCCGTGGCGCTCGGCTACATCGCCGAAACGGACGCGCTGAAACTTATCGCCCGGCAATTCGGCATCCCCTGCCTCGGCCCCGAAGAGATGCCCGATTCCACATTCGATATCGCCGCCGCCGGAATCTCATACCGTTATCTGAGCGAGAACCGCATCTACCCCGTGCGGCTTTCCGGCGACACGCTGGAGGTGGTGCTGTGCGATCCCGCCGCCATCCCGCTGGCCGAGGCGCTGTTGCTCGGCGCGGGGCGCGACCTGAAGGTTTCCCTCGCCACCGAAGAGACGGTGCACCTGGCCGTCGAGCGCGCCTTCGGCAAGGGGGCCTCGGTGATGGACAGCATCGTCGGCCGCGTGGACGAAGAGGGAGGCCCGGAGGAAGAGGCGGAAGACGCCGATCACCTGGCCGACCTCGCATCCGGCGCGCCGGTCATCAAGCTGGTGAATCTCGTCATCCAGCGCGCGGTGGAGCGCGGCGCCTCGGACATCCACATCGAGCCGTTCGAGAACGATGTCTCCGTGCGCTACCGCGTGGACGGCATACTCCACCACGTGGAAGCGCCGCCGAAAAAAACGCACGCCGCCCTGCTCTCGCGCATCAAGATCATGGCGCGGCTCAACATCGCCGAAAAACGGCTGCCGCAGGACGGCCGCATCCGCACCCGCATCGGCGGCAAAGATATCGATATGCGCGTCTCCACCCTTCCCACCGTGCATGGCGAAGGGGTGGTCATGCGCATCCTCGACCGCGGCAGCGTGGTGATAGACCTCGGCGCGCTCGGCTTCCCCGAAAGGGAGTTGGGGCAGTTCAACGAAATAATCCAAAAACCGTACGGCATGCTGCTGGTCACCGGCCCCACCGGCAGCGGCAAGACCACCACGCTCTACGCCGCGCTGGACAAAATCAACACGCCGGACAAAAAGATCATCACCGTGGAAGACCCGGTGGAATACCAGATGAAGGGGATCAACCAGATTCAGGTGCGGCCGCAGATCGGCCTCTCGTTCCAAAACGGCCTGCGCTCCATCGTGCGCCAGGATCCGGACGTGATAATGGTGGGGGAAATCCGCGACTTCGAGACCGCCGAGATAGCCATACAGGCGGCGCTCACCGGCCACATGGTCTTCAGCACCGTACACACCAACGACAGCGCGGGGGCGGTCACCCGCCTGCTTGATATGGGGGTGGAACATTACCTCATCAGCAGTGCGCTGGCGGGTGTGCTGGCGCAGCGGCTGGTGCGCGTGCTCTGCCCCGCGTGCAAGCGCCCCTACAACGCGCCGGAGAACATCCGCGCGATGACCGGCGGCGCCACCGCATGGCGCGAGCAGGGATGCAAGGAATGCGGCCACACCGGCTACCGGGGCCGCCTCGGCATTTACGAAATGCTGGTGGTGGACGACGCCGTGCGCAACCTTATTCTCCAACGCTCCTCCTCCCACATCATCAAGGAACAGGCGCGCCGCGCCGGGATGCGCACCCTGCGCGAAGACGGCTGGCGCAAAGTGCGCGACGGCCTCACCTCGGTGAGCGAGGTGGCCCGCGTGACGGCCGAAGAGGTGCTCTGATGCCGGCGTTCGCGTGGCAGGCCACCGCCCCGGACGGCCGCGTGGTGAACGGCGTGATGGATGCGCCCGACCGGGCGGCGGTGGTGGAGCGGCTCCGCAAAGACGATTTTTTTCCCGTCGCCATCGCGCCGGAATCCAAGCGCCGTTCGCTCGCCTCGTACTTCCCCCGACGCACGGCAAAGCTGGCGGCGCGCGAGTTGCTCGATTTCACCCGGCAAATGGCGGTGCTGCTGAAAAGCGGGCTGGAGCTGGACCGCTGCCTTGTCATCATGCGTGACCTGATGTCCGCCGATAGCGGACGCGCCATCGTGAATAGCATACAAAAGGACGTCCACGCCGGCGAAACACTCAGCCGCGCGCTGGCGAAGCAGGAGGGGAGCTTTCCGCCGATCTACCTGAACATGGTCCGCGCCGGCGAGACGGGCGGCTTTCTGGAAAAGGTATTCGAGCGCCTTTCCGTTTTCCTTGAAACCCGGATGCGGCTTATCGAATCGGTCCGCTCCGCGCTCATCTATCCGGCGGTGGTCGTCACCGCGGGAATCGTGGCGGTCGGCGTGCTGATGGTCTACGTCATTCCGAAATTCGCCAAAATTTTCGAGGGAATGGGGGGCGAACTCCCCTTTTCCACCCGGATGCTTATCGGGTTCAGCCACTTCATCGGCGGCTATTGGTATTGGCTGCTGGCGGCGGCCGTCGGCGCGGCCTTCGGCTTCCGCCAATGGCTCGCCTCCCCCGCCGGGCGGGTGAAGCGGGACGCTGTCGTGCTGCGGCTGCCGCTCTTCGGGCCGCTGGCCACCAAGACGATGCTGGCGCAGTTCACCCGCACCTTCGGCACCCTGCTGCAAAGCGGCGTGCCGATCATGCAAAGCCTGATGATCGTCAAGGATACGGTCTCCAACAAAGTCCTCGCGCGTCTGCTGGAAAAAACCGCCAAAGGGGTGAAAGAGGGGCGGCGCATCAGCGCGCAGCTTGCCGAGAGCGGACTTTTTCCGCCGCTGGCCACCCACATGATATTGGTGGGGGAGGAGAGCGGCCAGTTGGATGAAATGATGCTGAAGATGGCCGCCATCTACGACGAAGAGGTGGAGACCGCCGTGAAGCGGATGCTCGCCCTGCTGGAACCGGCGCTCATCCTCGCCATGGGCATCGGCGTCGCTTTCGTCGTCGTTTCGATGCTGACGGCGATTTTCTCCGCCAACGACCTGCTGATGTAAGGGGGCCGGGTGCAGGATACGCCGCTCGTCTCCGTCGTCGTGGTTACGCTCAATAACGCCGCGCTTTTGAAAAACTGCCTCGCGTCGCTGTACGCCCAATCATGGCCCGCCATTGAAATCATCGTCGTCGATAACGGCAGCGAAGAGGATATCGCCGGGCTGGTGACGAAAGAATTCCCGCGCGCGAAGTTTTTACGGTTCGAGGAAAATCTCGGCTTTGCCGAAGGGAACAACCGGGGCATTGCCGCCGGCGGCGGCGAGATTGTGGCGCTCATCAATAACGATGCGGTGGCTTCCCCCGGCTGGGTGAAAAGTTTAGTGGAGGCCGCTATTGCCGAGCCGCGCGCGGGGGCGGTCGCCAGCGTCATTATCGATGGCAACAATCCCGCAGTCTTTGACAGCCTCGGCATGGGGGCCGCGCTGGACGGTATGGCGCGGCAGGTGGCAAAAGGGGAACCGGTGGCCAAGGCCGCGTATCCGCGTGAGCTGCTGATGGCCTCGGGCTGCGCCTGCCTGTATCGTCGCGCCGCGCTGGACGAGGTTGGTTTTTTCGATCCCGATTTCTTCGCCTACTGCGAAGACAGCGATCTGGGCCTGCGCCTCCAAATGGCGGGGTGGCGCTGCCTGCTGGCGCAAAACGCGGTGGTGCACCACTACTACTCCATGACCTTCGGGCGCTTCTCGATGAAAAAGGTTTATTGGGTGGAGCGGAACCATTTTTGGGTGTTTTTTAAAAACTACCCGCTGATCCTTTTTCCGCTGCTGCCATTCGCCACGGCGTGGCGGCTTTTTTTGCAGGCGTGGTATCTTTCGCGCGGCAACGCCGCCACCGACGGATTCAAACAAAACACATCGATGGGGGAACTTTTGAAGGTCTACCTGCGGGCCTATTGGGATATGGCGCGCGGAATCCCGAAGATGCTTGGCAAGCGGATGAAAAATCCCCGGCGGCTCGGCATGTGGGACGCCGCGATGCTGCTGCACCGCCACCGCCTCACGGCGAAGCAGGTGCTCGGCATACGGTAGATAACATGTTATTCGATTGTTGAAAAGCCTCCTCTGTCATTCTGATGGAGCGTTAGCGACTGAAGAATCTCTTTCCGGAAAGCGATTCTTCGCCGATGGCTCAGAATGACAGGAGTGGTGGAATAAATATGCGGCGGCGGAATGCAATGGAGCCAGCCGCGCACAAACCGCCACGGGAATCCGCCGTAGAGGACAATCTACGCGGCCTTTTTCGCGGAAAAGTAGAGAAAACCGGCGAAGCGGCGCAGCAGGGCCGATTTCTCAACCACCGATTCCACCGCGCGGGTGGCGCGCATCACCGGCTCGTTGATGCCGTAGACGGCGAATCCGCCGGTGGCGTAGCGGTAATCGGCAAAACCCGCATCGTTCAGCAGCGCCAACACTTTCGCGGGGGATATGCGCCGGAATCCTTTTTCGATGTGCCAGTTGCCGTACAACACTGGGAAGACGTAGTTCATCGGGCAGAGCGCGCTGTTCTCGCCGCCGAAGGCTATGCAGCCGCCCGGTTTGAGCACCCGGTTGATTTCCTTCAGGCCGCGCCCGATGTTTTCAAGGTGGTGCAGGATGGAAAAGCCGTAGACCACATCAAAGCTGTTATCGGCGAACGGCAGGTTTTCCACATCCGCCACCATCAGGCGCGTCCGCAGACCCTCGAATTGTTTTACGCTGTTGAATGAGATGTCCACGCCGATGCGCGGCCGCAGGCGCGCGCTGTACCAGCCGTCGCCGCATCCTACCTCCAGCGAATCGTCGAACCGGACGCCGGAGGGGAGCACCGCGCGGAACCGCGAGAGGTGTACTTCGTTGTTGAGGCCTTTGAGGTCGAGCGAGCAGCGCGCCCTGTTGTCGTTGTACCATTCCTTTTGAGTTTCTTTTTGCCCGCCCATGATGAAAAGCTTATCCCGCTTTGTTCACGGAACAAAGCGGGAAAACCCGCAGTTGGCGCTTTGCGCCAATGTACAGACTAAAGTCCGTACCCACCTAAAGAATCATTTTTTCGGTGAGTACATGCTCTCCAGCATGTACGTTCCCCCGGAGGTGGAAGAAAGTAACGGAACAAAACGCCAAACCGTGCAAAAATAGCCCGGTGGACGGCAAACGAAAAAAGATAGCGCTGGTCAGTTCGCACGGGGGACATCTGACCGAAATCCTCGCGCTGCGCGGAGTGTTCGAGGGACACGACACCTTCTTCATCACCTATGAGGGGGCGTCATCCGCCGGCCTTTCCCCCGCGCACCGCATTAAAAAATTCCACGATAACCCGCTGCGCGTTTTCACCGTCTGGGCGGAGGTGTTCGGCATTCTTTGGAAAGAGCGGCCCGGCATAATCTTTTCCACCGGGGCCGAGATCGCCATTCCCGTTTTTTATATTGCCAAGTTCTTTTTTGGCTGCCGCCTCATATATCTGGAGTGCAGCGCGCAGGTTTCCACCCCCTCGCTCACCGGGCGCATCGTCTATCCCATAACCGACCTCTTCCTCGTGCAGTGGGAACCGTTGCTGGCGAAATACGGCCCGCGCGCGCTTTATAGGGGAGGGCTGATCTGATGATCTATGTGACGGTGGGAAATCACGACCAGCCGTTTGACCGGCTGCTAACCGCAATGGACCGGCTGGCGGCGGAACTGGATGAAGAGGTGGTGATGCAGACCGGCGTTTCGCAATGCCGCCCGGTTCACGCGAAAGGGGAGCCGTTTTTCCCCTATGACAAGGCGGAAGAAATGATACGCGCCGCCACGGCGGTTGTGGCGCACGCCGGCATCGGCACGGTGATCGCTTGCCGCGCGCATGGCACGCCGCTGGTGATCTGCCCCCGCCGCGCCGCGAACGGCGAGCACTTCAACGACCACCAGCTTGAGATAGCCCGCGAGCTGATCAAAAATCCGCGCCCCGGCATCGCCGTGGCGCTGGAGGAATCGGCCATCGGAAAAGAACTGGCGGCGCTGCGCCGCGCCGGTAAAGCATCGGCGGGGGATGCCGATACGGCAAAGGGGTTGAAGGATTTTTTACGCGGCTACATAAACGCAAGCTGACATGGAAAACAGAACGCTTATCATCGTACCGGCCTATAACGAGGAACAGGCCCTTCCCGCCACGCTGGCGGAACTCAAGCGTCACTTCCCGCCGGAAAATATCCTGGTGGTGAACGACGGCAGCGCCGACGGCACTGGCGCGGCGGCGAAAAACGCGGGTGTGCGGGTGGTGAACCTGCCGGTGAACATGGGGATCGGCGTGGCGATGCAGACCGGTTACAAGTTCGCCGCGCGCAACGGGTTCGAGGCCGCCGTGCAGTGCGACGGCGACGGACAGCACCCCGCGCGGCAGATTCCACAGTTACTGGCCGGATTGACGGAAGGGAACAATCTTGTCGTCGGCTCCCGCTTCGTCGACGCGGACATGGAGGGATTCAAATCGCTCTTCGTGCGGCGGCAGGTGATCCGTTATTTCTCGCACCTGATCGCGCTGCTCACCGGCGTGCGGGTGTGGGACGTGACCTCCGGCTTCCGCGCGGCCGACCGGCGGGTGATTGAAATTTATTCCGCCGACTACCCCTTTGACTACCCCGAGCCGGAAGCGCTGGTGCTGTTGGCGCGGCACGGCTGCCGCATCGCGGAGGTGCCGGTGGTCATGCGCGGACGGCAAGGGGGGGTATCGAGCATCGGGCTGTTTGCCGGGCTTTATTATGTGGTAAAAGTATCCATCGGCCTTTTGGTGCAACGGTTAAGGAGATAGGATGAACGCGGAACTGCGGATTATTTCGATTCTCGTGTCGCTCGGTTTCATCGGCATTATTTTCGAGTTGGTCCGGCGCAAGCGGCTGAAGGAGAGCTACGCCCTCACCTGGTTTTTCACCGGCTTCGCGTCGCTGGCGGCCGCGCTTTTCTCCGGCTGGCTGGATGCGCTGGCGCACCTGCTCGGCTTCGGCCTCACCTCGAACGCCATCATCGTCTTTTTCATTTTCCTCTTGCTGACGCTGCTGCTCGGCATGAGCGTCGCCATCACCCGTCTTTCGGAGCTGGTGCAAGCGCTGGTGCAGGAAGTGGGGCTGCTGAAAAACCGGCTGGAGGAAAAGGAACGCGCCGGCCGCCGCGATGTTTAAAAAACTCTCGGTGGCAAGCCCGGCGAAAATAAACCTCGTCCTCAAGGTTACGGGCAAACGCAAGGACGGCTATCACACGCTGGCCACCCTTTTTCAGATGCTGGAACTGGCCGATACGCTCACCTTCAGCCCCGACCCGTCGGGGCGTGTGCGGGTGATCTGCTCGGACCGCTCGATACCGGAAAAAAAGAACCTCGTCTACCGCGCCGCGCAGCTTCTCTGGCGCCCCGGCCTGCCGGGCGTGCGCATCGAGGTGAAAAAGGAGATTCCCAGCGGCGCGGGATTGGGCGGCGGCAGCTCGAACGCCGCCACGGCGCTGATGGCGCTCAACCATATCTGGCATTGCAGGCTCTCCCCCGAACGTCTGCGCGGACTGGCGGCGGGGCTGGGGGCCGACGTGCCGTTTTTTCTGACCGCCCCCCGCGCGTGGGCCACCGGCATTGGCGACAGGCTTACTCCCCTGCCCCCCGCGGCGGACTTCCACATCCTGCTGGTGAAGCCGCGCGTAAAAATACCCACCCCGATGGTATATCGCCTTTATGACGAACGTTTGACAAAAAAACCAACCGTACTTAGAATGAATCCTATCTTCAATAAAAAGGGGTTTTTACTGAAAGATACGGTCCGGTTTCTGGAGAACGACCTCGAAGACGCCGTTCTGGAAACGTGGCCCGTGGTGAATCGGATCAAGCGCGAATTGATCGACTCCGGCGGGAAAGGGGTGATGGTGTCGGGGAGCGGGAGTACGGTATTCGCTTTGTTCAGTAGCCGGCGGGAAGCATTGGCGGCGCAGCGCGCCCTTTCACGGCGGCCTTGGTGGTGCAGGGTAACATCGCCAAAAGGGGATATGCAGCATGCGGCTTCTTTTCTGGGAGGACAATAATGGAGATAACGGAAGTTGTGATCCGGACGGTGGAGGACGAACGCCTTAAAGCCTACGTTTCATTGACAATCGAAAATGCGCTGGTCATCAAGGACATAAAGATCGTCGAGGGGAAAAACGGCCTTTTTGTATCGATGCCCAGCCGCAAACGTAAAAACGGCAAATACCAGGACATAGCCCACCCCATCAACAGCGGCTTCCGCAAGCAGCTGGAAGACCATGTTTTCGATGAATACCGGAAAATTGTCGGGGATTCGTTCGTGGTGGCCCGCGAAATTCCGGCCCACCATCAAGAGGCGTACGAAGTCTAACGGGACGCAACGCGCCCGATACAGGCCCGCCGTTTGCCCGGCGGGCTTTTTTATTTTCTTGTCATCCCCATGCATTTTTTCAAAGCTCCCTCCATTCCCTCTTTCGAATTGATCCACCCTCTCCAACATGTCCAATGAGCCTATGGAGCGATGGAGAAAGCTTTGAAAATATTTCTGGGTGCCGGTTCAAGACCGGCATGACAGGGAGAGGCCGGCCCCGCCGGGATGTCCCTTCTTTCAAATGTGGATAACCATGCGGCCCCGCATAGTAGTACAATATTTCCCGGCACGGCCCCGGGGGGATAGTGCCGCGTTTACCCCGCTTTATTCACGGAAGAAAGCGGGAAAACCTTTACCCAAAGGAAATATGACCGACATACTGGTGGTGGACGACGACGGGAACATGCGCCAGGCGCTGTGCGAAGCGCTGGAGCGCGCCGGCTACAGCGTGGAGCCGGCGGCGGATGCCGCGGCCGGGCTGATGAAGCTGGAGATGGGGGAGTTCCGTCTCGTCGTTACCGATATCCGCATGCCCAAAAAAAGCGGCCTCGAATTTCTGGACGAGATCAAGGCGCTGCGTCCCGCCCTGCCGGTGGTGCTGATCACCGCATACGGCACCATGGAAACCGCCGTGGAAGCGATGCGCAAGGGAGCGGCCGACTATCTCCTGAAACCGTTTTCCGCCGACACGCTGGAAAAAACGGTGAAGCGCCTGCTGGAAGGCGAAGGGGCGGAAACCGTCAAAGCCCCCGCCGCGCCCCGCCCCGCGGCCCGCGCCACCCGCGCGAAAGAGCGCCCCATCGTCACCAAAAACAAAAAAATGCTGGAGATGCTCGAAATGGCGGAGCGGACGGCCGCGTCCCGCGCATCGGTGCTCATTCAGGGGGAAAGCGGCACCGGCAAAGAGCTGCTGGCCCGTTTCATCCACCAAAAGAGCGACCGCGCACACGGCCCTTTTGTGGCCATCAATTGCGCGGCGATTCCCGAAACCCTGCTGGAGAGCGAGCTGTTCGGCCACGAGAAGGGGGCCTTCACCGGCGCGATGGCCCGCAAAGCGGGCAAATTCGAGCTTGCCGACGGCGGCACCATCCTGCTGGACGAAATATCCGAGATGGATCCCGCCGTGCAGGCGAAACTGCTGCGCGTGCTGCAGGAGCGCGAGATCGACCGCGTGGGGGGAACCGCCCCCGTCGCCGTCGACGTGCGGGTGATCGCCACCACCAACCGGCGGATGGAGGAATTTGTCCGGCAGGGAAAATTCCGGGAAGACCTCTACTTCCGCCTGAACGTCATTCCGCTGGTGATTCCGCCGCTGCGCGAGCGGCAGGAGGATATCCAGCCGCTGGCCGAATACTTCGCCGCCCGCTTCGCCGCCGAAGCGGGAAAAAACGTGACCGGCCTCACCGCGGAGGCGATGGACATTTTGCAAAAATGCCGGTGGCGCGGCAACATCCGCGAACTGGAAAATGTGATGGAGCGCGCCGTCCTGCTGGCGCGGGGCGGGAAGGTCGGCCCGGCCGATCTCTTCATGCTCCCCGCGGGCGACGAAGCGCCGCCGGCGCGGCCCGCATCGGGCGGCCCGCGCGAAATGCCCAAGGGGGCCGCGCCGTACATGGAGCCCGGCATGACCGTGGAAGAAATGGAACGGCGGCTGATATTCGGCACGCTGGACAAAGCGGGAAACAACCGCACCAAGGCGGCCGACATGCTGGGCATATCGATACGCACCTTGCGCAACAAACTCAACGCCTATAAAGTGGAAACCAAAGGGGAATAACAATGCCTGAAGACAGGTTTTATTCGCTCGGCAAACACCTGAAGAAGGTCTTTGACGAACGTGTGCATAAAATAGCCGTACAGATACCCACCGTGGGCACCATCGTGGAGGGGGGCTATTCGCTTTGCGCGGGCGGCACCATCGCCGCGCCGCCGGACGAAATGATCTCCACTTCCGTCGGCGCCCAGTTGGCCGCCGCCAAGGAGCGGGTGCGGCAGCGTTTCAAGTTCGGCAAGTTCATCGCCCACATCCACGCCGCGCCGGGGGTGCTGACCTCCCTGGAGAGCATCCAGTCGGCGGTGGACGAGATCGCGGTGGATAACGAGGTGATCGGGCTGAACATCACGACGCGCCCCTATTGCCTCACGCCGGAGATGACCCGCTTCCTGCGCAACGTGTCGAAACAGATGTTCACCTGGCTGGAACTGGGGCTGCACAGCACGCACGACGAAACGCTGCGGCGGATCGGCATGCGCCTGCGCTGGGCCGAAGCGCGCGACAATGTGATGGCCCTCATGGGAACCAAGATGCACATCGCGCCGCATGTGGTGTTCGGCCTTCCCGGCGAAACGCCCGCGATGATGCGCGAAACGATGCGGGTCATATCCCGCATGGGATTCGAGGGGATGAACATCCACCACTTCTATGTGCTGCGCGGCTGCCGCTTCGAACAGGAGTTCAACGAAGGGACGCTGCCGATGATCGGCCGCGAGGAATATGTAAGCCTTGCGTGCGATTTCATCGAGATGCTTCCCCCGGATACCGTGCTGCACCGCATTGTGGGGGAAGCGCCGGATGACCGCCTGCTGGGGCCGGACTGGACCCTGATGAAGAAAGAAAACCTGGATCTCATCGTTGCCGAACTGGCGAAGCGTGGGAGCGCTCAGGGGCGCTATTGGGATGTCGTCGAGATGACTCCGGTATTTATCCACCCCCGCGCGGCGCCTGCCCCAGCCGCCCCAACGGTTGATTCCAATGCCGAGACCCAAACGATGTCGTCCGCCGATGCCGCCGTTGCCGTGCTTGATGCCGATACCGCGCCGTCCCCTGATACCGCGCCCGATGACGGCGCGCCCGCTCCCGGCCCCGCCGACAATGGGTGACGCAACGCCAATCGCCAAAATGCTGATCGGCGTTGGTCTGCTGATAGCCGCCATCGGCGTGGCGCTGCTCTTGCTGGGCAACAAGCTGCCGTGGCTCGGCCGCCTGCCGGGGGACATCGTGATCAAGCGGGAGAGCTTCACCGTCTACTTCCCGCTCGCCACCTCGATTATCATCTCGCTCGCCCTCACCCTTCTCTTCTGGCTGTTCGGAAGGAAATAAAAGGCCTTCATTGGCACGGCAGCATCCTGCCGGATTGTATCAGATCCATCATCCCGTCTTCGGAAAGGGGTTTGCTGAACAGATACCCCTGCAACTGGTCGCATCCTATGCCGCGGAGGAAAGCCAGCTGTTCCGGATTTTCCACCCCTTCGGCTATCGCCTGTATGTTTATGCCGTGCGCCATGGATACGATGGCCTTGGCGATGGCGCGCGCATTCGGCTCCATCGCCAGGTTGTCCACAAACGATTTGTCTATTTTCAACATGCTGATGGGGAACTTCGTCAGATAGGAAAGCGACGAGTAGCCGGTGCCAAAATCGTCGATGGAAATGGAAAAACCGTGCTTGCTGAGCGAATTGAGGATGTTTATCGCGGACTCGACGTTGCGGACGATAATGCTTTCGGTAACCTCCAGTTCGACATCCCTTGGGTCCAGCCCGGAATCGCCGACGATGGCGATGAGGTTTTTCAGGATGTCCAGGCTGTCGAGGTTCTTGGTCGACAGGTTGACGGAGACCTTGAGTGATTCGGCTTTGCCGTTGAACATCCTCTTCATCTCTTTTGTGAACTTGCACGCCTTTTCCATGATGAGGGTGTCCATCTCGACGATCATCCCCGTCTGCTCCGCGATGGGGATGAACTCCGCCGGTCCGCCGAATTTCCCGATGGATTCCGGCCAGCGGGCCAACGCCTCCATCCCGATGATTTTGCCGGTGCGCAGATCGATCTTGGGCTGGTAGTGGGCGGTCATTTCCCTGCTCTTTATCGCCTTGCGGAGCTGGATTTCCATCTCCATCCGGTTGATGGCTTTCCTGTTCAGCGATTCCGTGAAGTAGTGGAAGTTGTTCCTCCCCATTTCCTTTACATGGTGCATCGCCAAATCGGCGTTCTTCAGCAGGCCCGCGGCGGTTTCGCCGTTTTCGGGGTAAATCGCTATGCCGATGCTGACGGTGATATAGAATTCGTTCCCGTCCAGGGAAAAAGGCTCCGCCATCCGCTTCCGGATGCGCGAGGCGACAATGCCGATATCCTCTTCCTTTTCCACCGCCTCCAGAATGATGGTGAATTCATCGCCGCCGATGCGCGAAACCGTGTCCACGTCCCGCGCGCAGTGAACCAGCCGCCGGGAAATTTCCTTCAGCAGAATGTCACCGATGTGGTGCCCCAGGCTGTCGTTGATATTCTTGAAATTGTCCAGGTCGATAAACATCACGGCGAACTTCAGCCGCTTGCGTCCGGCGCGGTTGACCACCTGCTCCAGGCGGTCCATGAACAGGTGCCGGTTGGGGAGCTTGGTCAGCGCGTCGTGGTACGCCCGGTGCAGCAATTCCTCTTCATTATGCTTGACCTGCGTCAAGTCATGAGCCATGGAGGCGTAGTAAACCTCTCCCCCGTTCTCGGGATTCCCCAATTCAGTTATGGACATCCGCTGGGGATAAATGTTGCCATCTTTGCGCTTGTTCCACACTTCGCCTTGCCACGCGCCCTTGAAGCTGAGGTCGTCCCACATCTCCCGGTAAAATTCGCGGCCGTGTTTTCCGGATTGCAGCATTCGCGGTGTTTTGCCGAGAGTTTCTTCAAAGGAATAACCGGATATTTGGAGAAACGCGTTGTTGGCATAAACAATGGCGCCGTTTTTCTTGGTTATCAGGATGCCTTCCGCCGCATTTTCCACCAGCTTCAGGGCCAGATCAGGCAGGTTCTTTACATCTAACGGCATTTCCCTTTCAGGCAGGCGCTTTACATTCGATGACATTTGCCTCATGGCCCTGTTTATCCCTCTAAATAAATTTACGCCGGTTATTTGACTATTTCAGTGCAATGGTCATGCCTTGCGAGAAAAATATTTTTGAAATATCAGCAATTACAACGGGTTAACATTTAAGCGGGCGACAAACATTTGACGGCAACCCCCTCAATTGGGGGCATAACGAAGGAAACGCCTACCAATCAGGGAGGGGGAGCTACAGATCTCGGTGGGCCTGCCTCCCGTGTCATACCCGCGCACGCGGGGAGCCAGACATATTCTCAAAGCTCTCTTTCCCCAAGCACCTCCCTCTCGGTGGGATGGACACTGCTGTCCTTCATCAGCCCAACGGGCTGTTCCTTTTCCCTGCTCCCAGATTGAAAAGGAGAGCGCTATGAAAGCTTTAAAAATGGTGCCGATAAAATTGAAGCGATAATACGAGATTATAATTTAGGAAACGTGCTACCACTTGACACCTTGGGATGTCAGGTATTCCTGTGCGGGTTTATGGTCGAGGCGCGCCCCAGCTTTATAATCCTCTATAGCCCGTTTGGTATCGCCAAGGGCGCCGTAGGCATTCCCCCGGCTGACGTAGGCTTCCGCATTCTTCGGATCCAGCTTAATCGCCGCGCTGTGGTCTTCGATCGTGCGCTGGTTATCGCCAAGGGCGAAGTAGAGATCGCCGCGCGCGATGAAGGTGGCGGCATCCGAGGCATCCAGCGCGATCGCCGCGCTGTAATCCTCTATCGCTTTTTTCTTGTCGCCAAGGGCGCTGTAGACGTTCCCCCGTGTGCTGTAGGCGATCCTGCGTTCCGGGTCCAGCTTGATCGCCTCGCTAAGATCCTCGACCGCATGTTTGTTATCCCCCTGGTCGCGGTAGGCGGCGCCCCGGAAGTAGTAGATTCTTGCCTCCTTCGCCCCCAGCTTGAGCGCCGCGCTATAATCCGCAATCGCCCGCTTGGTATCGCCCATGATCCAATAGTTAAACCCGCGGTTGTAATAAATCTCGGCGTCTTTCGGATCCAGCTTGAGGGCCGCGCTGAAATCATCCGCCGCGCGCTGGTAATCCTGAATCTCGCTAAAAGCATTCCCCCGCATGGAGTAGGCGGCGCCGTATTTCGGGTCCAGCTTGAGCGCCGCGTTGCAATCCTCGATCACATGCGGATAATCGCCAATCCCCTGGTAAGCGGCTCCGCGCAAGTAATAGATCGCGGCATTTTTCGTCCCCTTATCGATGGCCGTGCTGTAATCCTCTAT
>JACRGQ010000066.1 GCA_016217735.1 Nitrospinota bacterium | reverse complement strand
TAACCAAAAGGAGATGATGGTGAAAGATACCGCCGAAGCCCACAAATCCAATCGAGACCTCATGGTCATGGAGGTGGTGTTGCTGGTGGCCGGCATCGCTTTGGGTATCGTCTTCGGTATGGCCATTACCCGTTCGATTACCAAGCCTATCAACCGGATTGTCGAAGAACTTAACGACGGCAGCACTCAGGTGGCCGCCGCCTCCGGCCAAATATCGTCCGCCAGCCAATCGCTTGCTTCGGGCGCAACCGAGCAGGCGGCGGCGCTGGAGGAAACATCCGCGTCGCTGGAGGAAATATCCAGCATGACCGAAAAGAACGCCGAGAACGCCCGGATGGCTAACAAGATGATGGGAGAAAGCAGCGTGCTGGTCACCTCCGGCGTCAGCTCGATGAACGATATGGTGAACGCCATGAAGCAGATTGAAAACTCATCCCGCGAAATATCGAAGATCATCAAGGTGATCGAAGAGATCGCCTTCCAGACCAACCTGCTGGCCCTCAACGCGGCGGTGGAGGCGGCCCGCGCGGGCGAGCATGGCAAGGGATTCGCCGTCGTGGCCGAAGAAGTCCGCAACCTCGCGCAGCGCTCCGCCACCGCTTCCAGGGATACGGCCTCCCTTATTGAAAACGCCGTCAGCAAAACCGCCGAGGGAAGCGCCATCGTCGGCAAGCTGTCCGGGAACCTGGGCCGCATCAGCGAGAGCATCGGCAAAGTGAACACGCTGGTGGCGGAAATCACTTCGGCCAGCAACGAGCAATCGATCGGCATCGGCCAAGTGACCAAAGCGGTGACGCAGATGGATCAGGTGACGCAAGCCAACGCCGCCACGGCGGAGGAATCGGCCTCGGCCAGCGAAGAGCTCAACGCGCAAGCGGAAACCATGCAAGGCGTGGTGAGCAATCTGGTGCATCTCATCCGAGGCGCCAACGGCGCAAACCGCGCCATGGAATCCGCCGCGCCCACGCGCAAAGCGGCGCGGCATGAAGCATCCCCCAAAAGGCTGCCAATTTCCCATGCAAGAGCTTAGCGGCCGCGGCGGCTATTAAAGGGGCATGCCGTTTAAAAATAAAAAAATCCTGACAGCCGCCGCGTTGGCCGGGTTGACGGCTATCGCGTCCGCCCTGCTCGTCACGCTCGAAACGCTCAAGCGGGAGCCGTCGTTTTGCTCCGTCTGCCACCTGCCGGACGGTGTCACGCTCCATGCTGAGAAAAACCGGATTTTTGGCGAAAGGCCGCCGCGCGACCTCGCCGCCCTGCACCGCGCCAGGCAAGCCGGCTTCGTCTGTTCCGAATGCCACGAAGGACGCACATTCGGGCGGCGGCTCGCCATCCGATGGGAAGAGGCAAAAAATACCACCGCATATTTTCTGGGGACTTTTAAGGAGCCGGAACGGCTGAAGGCCGGGCTGATGCCGGACGAAACGTGCGAATCATGCCATCAATCGCTCCCCATCAAACGCGACGCCTTCCACGGGATCACCGCCCACCGTCCGAAAATAAAATCTCCCTGCATCGATTGCCACGCCTCGCACACCGCCGGTGACCCCGCTTATCATTTCCTTGACCGCGAGAGGGTGAAAAAAGCCTGTGCGCGTTGCCACCGGAATATCCCCGGCACATTCCAAGCCGACCCTTCCCTTGGTTCGAAGCTTGAGCGGCCTGTTGCTCCTCCTCGATAAAGCCGAAGAACACGGCGCATTTCCCGACCCTCCCCGCTATGTCCGCCTCGTCATCGATGATAAGCAGTTTCAGTTGCCGCATATTTATTATCGTCATGAAACGGTTATGCATAAAAATATGCAGCATGTGTTGAAAATAATGCATTTCTGTCTCAAGCAATACGGAGCCGCAATTATGCGCCTTGCAAATCAATTAAATACGATAAGCGCAAAAACGGCATCACTTATGCTTTACAAATGCGGATAGCGTCTAGGGGAAAAATGCACATCTCTCTTGGTCTATGAATGGGGATGACCTTAAGCGGGGGGTTTTAAATGATGATGGGATTGATTTTGAGCAACGAACGTTTCTTCGGCTGCGACGGCGGGGCGATGCCAGACAATGCCAAGACGCTTTTTCTCCGGCCCGACGGCTCGGCAAAATTGCTTTCTTGGGCCGCGCTCAACATCTTGGGTCCGTGTTCCGGCGAGTGCGGCTTGTGTGACGTAACCGCCAATTATTTCACCCGAAAAGAGGAGACCATATCATGACCGTTAATAACCTGAAAGAAGCCGCATACGCTCGCGGCGGCAAATACCTTACCTTCACCCTAGGGTCTGAGACCTACGGTCTTGAAATCCTCAAAGTACGGGAAATCATCGGGGCGCGCGGCGTGACTATCACCGCTGTTCCCCAGCTTCCCGCCAATGCCCGCGGTGTCATGAATCTCCGCGGTGTGGTCATCCCAATCATCGATTTACGGCTGAAATTCAACATGGCCGAGAAAGAATACAATCGCGAGACCTGCATTATCGTGTTGACGGTGGGGAGCCAGCTTATGGGTATCGCGGTGGATGCCGTCTCGGAAGTGCTCGACATCGAAGAGGGATACATCTCGCCTCCACCGCCATTTGGCGCGAGTGTTTCCACGGACTTCATCTTGGGGATGGGAAAAGTGAAAGACAAAGTCGTCCTATTGCTTGACATTGGTTGCGTTTTGCTCGACATCAGCGCGACGATGGGTTCCGCGCCGTCCTTGTCCGGGGCAGCCACCAGCAACTAATTTACCGAAAATAAAGGGGAGGAAAAAAGATGAAGAACCTGAGCTTGATGGGAAAGATCGTAATTGCCATCGCCATTTCGCTGGTGGTCGCGACCGCGACCGTATCCTACATTGCCGTGCGGCAATACCGCGCCGACATGATGGACGAACTGTTCTACAAAGCCCGTGCCATCGGCCGCATGGCCGAGAACGCGCGCGTCGCCACGGGCAACCTGGTCGCGCGCCAGGCTTTCAAACAGGAAGCCCTCATCGCCGAAGCCCAAACCCAACTCGCGGGACTTCCCGTCGGCTCACCGCAGTATTTCGAGCGTCTGCGCCAAACCACCTTTTACAATACCATTCCCGTGGTTTCCGCGTTCAACGCCGCGCTAAAGGGGGCGGAAGAGAGCCACTTTGCTTTTAAACCCACGCGCTTCAACGCGCGCAATCCAAACTCGTTGCCGGTAACAGCGAAGGAAAAAGAACTGCTCCAGAAATTGCAGGAAGGCGCAACCGAGGAAATCGCCGAGGTGGACGCCGAAACCAACTCCTTCCGCTATTTCCGCACTGTGACGCTCACCCGTGAATGCCTGCTATGTCACGGCACGGCCAATGATGATCCGGCACGGCCTAATACCGCGACTGATCCAGTCGGTTTCGCCAAGGACGGCAAACGGGAAGGTGATAAACACGGCGCCTTCCAGATCATTATGCAACTCGCGCCTGTTGATGCCGCGGTGCGCGGTCTCGTGATCAAAGCCCTCGTTGCGACCTTTGTGGTCGTGCTTTTCGCCGCCTTCGCGGTTGCCTATATTATTCGCCGCACAGTGGTCAATCCCATCCGGGAAATCTCACGCGAGATGACTGAAGGCGCAACCCAAGTGACAGCCGCCTCAAGCCAAGTGTCTAACTCCAGCCAGGAACTTTCCGAGGGCGCGACCAACCAGGCGGCATCCCTTGAGGAAACATCGGCATCCCTCGAGGAGATCACCTCCATGACCAGCCAAAACGCGGATAACGCCGCCGCCGCCAACAACCTCATGACTGAAAGCCGCCAGCTTATTGAGAGTGGCACCGAATCAATGAAACGTATGGTGAAAGCGATGGATGAGATCAAGAAATCCTCGAATGAAATGGGCCGCATCATCAAAACCATCGAGGAGATCGCTTTCCAAACCAATCTGCTGGCGCTGAACGCCGCGGTCGAAGCCGCGCGCGCGGGCGATGCGGGCAAAGGATTTGCCGTGGTCGCCGAGGAAGTCCGCAACTTGGCCCAGCGCTCCGCGACGGCCGCGCGGGACACCGCCACCCTTATAGAGACATCCATCTCAAAGTCGGGGGAAGGCGAGATTATTGTCGCCGAAGTGTCCAATTCGCTGACGGCGATTGTCGGCAGCGTGAAAAAAGCCGGTGATCTGGTAAGCGAAATATCCGCCGCCTCAAGGGAACAATCACAGGGCGTGGCCCAAGTCACCCAGGCCGTCACGGCGATGGATAGCGTCACGCAACGCAACGCCGCCGTTTCGGAGGAGTCTGCGTCCGCGGCCGAACAACTCTCGGCGCAGGCGGAAATGCTACAGGACACTATCGAGCGTCTCGGCCTTGTAATCACAGGAAGCAATGGCAATGGGATGGGCCAGCATAATTTGCCCGCCGCCGGTCGTGCGGCATTACCGTTCCGGCCGAAGGCAACATTGCCCGGCCGAACCACGCCCGCTCCAGTGAAAAGAAAGAAAAACATAACTCCCGCCCTGCCTCCTCCGAATGCCGCCAGAAAAGCCCCCGAGGACGTGATCCCGTTTGACGACGGAGATATGCGGGAATTTTGAGCCATGTTGGCCGGAGTGGTTGTCGCCGCTCTTTTTCGGCCCGCCGCGGCACATCACGCGGCGGGCTTTCCCCGCTTCGATGATGATAACTCCGCGGGAAGTTATTACCCTTTTGGGGTATTATTAGCGTATGCCTGATTACAAAGTGATAATCACCGCGCAGGATGAACAGGAATTCCTTTTATTCAAGGGTTTTCTTGGGAACATCCCGTTTAAAGAACATCTTGATGATTTCAATCTGGTCATATCCCGGGAAACAACCGCGGCGGCCACTCTCAAAATGATCATGTCGGGCCATTCAAGCTATGTCTTTTACGACTTGGTGATCATCGCCCATAACTTGGATGGAATCCAGTTTGCCAACAGACTTGCCGAGTCGGCCTGGGAGGGAATGCCGCAAGTGATGGTGTATGGCGGCAACGCGACAAAAGACTCCAAACGGATGCTGGAAGAAGGCTCTGCGGTATTTCTTGAATCCCCTTTCACGAATGAACGGTTCAGGGAGGGGATGGAAGCGATCATGCAAAGACTTTTCTCGGATGAAGAAAAAGAACGGAAAGAACTGCTTGAGCGCCTCGGGGAAGACATCAATGCGCCGGACTTTTTGACCAAGCTTGAAAACATCTATCTGAATTCCATCCGCAAGCTCGGGCATTACAAGAGCCATGCCCCGTGGAGTCCCGCCGCATACGAAGGGCTGGGAAAAGCGAATACCGGCTGCAACAGGTTTGACGAGGCGCTGCAAAACTATAAAAAGGCCGTGGCACTTGATCCTTCGCGCGTTGATTCGCATAAAGGGCTGGTTTCCTGTTACAAGCGGATGGGGAAAGCTTTGGAAGAAGCATCTGAAATTCAAGACCTGCTTCGTTATTACCCCACCTCTTCCGAACTGTTGTTGAGAATAGGGGAAGCCCATTTGCGGGAAGGGGAATATCTCGAGGCGGAGGAATATTTCAAGAAAGCCATCGCTTTCCACCAGGCGGAAGACGGTGTGCGGCTTAAGGCAAAGTCCCACTCCTCCCTCGGCAGGGCGTATATTCTCCACGGAGACAGCCGGAAGGACGAAAAAAAGTACCGCGAAGCGGAGCGCGAGTCCAATACCGCCAAAGTACTGGATCCGCTCCTTGTTTCCGCGTACAACAACCTGCTGATCGTCTACAAAAAGCTGGGAAGATACAAAGAGGCGGAAATCCTTTTCCGGGAGGCCGTCAAAATAATGCCCGACGATGCGGATGGGTGGTTCGAGCTTTTCCAGATATACCTTTCCGATGGCGAAAAGAACAAGGCGGCCTACTCGCTGGAAAAAGCGGTGCAGCACGACCCTGAAAACCAGGTCATCCCCTGCCTGGCCGGAATCACCTATATGCGCCAGAACATGTTCGAGGAGGCGGTGGAGGCCTTTTCAAAGGCGGTCGAAATGAATTCCTCCGATGTCCGTCTTTATAACTATCTGGGAATCTGTTACCGCCGGATGAAGCGTTATCCCCTAGCGGTGGATAGTTACAAAAAAGCGCTGGCTATCGACCCCGAAGACCCGGTCATTTACTACAACTTGGGCAAGGCCCATCTTCAGGCCGACGAAAAGGAGCAGGCGGAGAAGGCATTCACCAGCGCGTTAAAGCTGAAGCCGGACTTTGAGGAGGCCAAAGAGGCCTTAGGGCTGTTGACGGGCGGTGGAAGAAACGGCTAGGGATTCAGGAGGCAACCATGGACGGGCGGAACTTACATGGGGGTGGCGGGCATCGCACGATCGGCCCTGCGGCGATTTTTCTCGCGATAATCACGGTAACTTTTATTGGCGAGGCGGCGATAATGCTCCTTTTGCCGGAACTGCCTTTATATACAGCTACCGTGCTGGATGCCGCGCTTCTCAGCATCATCCTTTTCCCATTGATCTATCTGCTGGTGTACCGGCCCTCCATTCTTCAAATACGCGAGTTAGATGAAAAGGAATCAAGGCTAAAGGAACTCAACGAATCGCTCGAAGCAAAGGTCGGCGCCCGTACGCGGGAGATGGAGGAATTGAATGCGGAGATGAAGGCCATCCTCGATTATTCCTCCGACGCCATTTTGCGGATTGACGGATCGGGACTGATCCAGAGCGCGAACAGGAGAGCCGTCGAAATGTTGCGCTGCCGGATAAGCGCCCTCATGGGTATGGCCATTTCGGATATCTTCCCCATAGACGCCCAACGGCTGATGGTGGACGGCTTTGTCGCTTCGCTGGGAAGCTGGAGCGATACTTTCGTGGAAAGCAGGCTGGAGATGGAGGCCAAAAGGGGGGACGGGACTCTCTTTCCCGTGGAACTGGGAGTCTCGGGCTGCGTAATAAAAGGGGATACTTCTTCCATTATGGTCGTACGCGACATAACGGAACGTAAACACGCCGAATCAGTGATAAGGGAGCGGCAGATGCGCCTCCAGGCGGTGATAGACAACTCGGCGGCGGCGATATTCCTGAAGGATCGTGACGGGACGTATATCATGGCCAACAATCGTTTTGCCGAGATAGCCGGAAAGAGCAAAGAACAGGTCATCGGCAAGAAGGATTGGGAACTCTTTCCCGAATATCACGCCCGCCTCTTCTAAGGAGGCGGATGAGCGTGTCAGGCAAAGTGGACAAACAATGCAGTTCGAAGAGAATATCAGTGTACATGGCGGGAAAGTGTTTTTTTTGACGACAAAATTTCCCCTCTTCGACGAAGAGCGGAATATATACGCCGTCGGCGGCATCGCAACCGACATCACCAGGCAAAAACTTATCGAGGAAGAGCTGCGGCGGAGCAAATCCAGCCTTTCAAAGGCGCAGGATCTCGCCCTGATTGGCAATTGGGATTGGAACCTTGCGAGCGGCGGGATGTACTGGTCCTCGCAGGCGTATCGTAATTTCGGTTTTGCACCGGGGGCGGTTTCCCCCACCTATCGGCTGATGGTGGATACGACAGATCCCAATGACCAGAACCTTTTGAAAAAGACTTTTTATGGAGCGATTTTTGAAGATGTCCCGCTTGATGTCGAAATCCGTATCGGCTCAGACGGGGAATTAAAATATCTCCATTTAAAAGGGGAAACCGTGTTTGATGACCAGCGGGAGCCGGTTCATTTGATTGGAACCGTCCAGGATGTTACGCGCGGAAAATTGTTGGAAAATGAATTAAGGACGGCGAAGGAGATTGCCGAGGAGGCGACGCGCCTGAAAGACAAATTCGTAGCCCTTGTTTCACACGACCTGCGGACTCCCCTTACAACGGTTACCGGTTATTTGAAGCTTTTGTACCGGGATATGGAAACACTTTCCGACGGGGAGAAAAAAGAGATCGTAACACATGGCCTTGATGGGGCCGATAAAATGCTCGCGCTCATTGAAGAGATACTGAATATCAGCCGCCTGCAAAGCGGCAAAATGCAATTAAACGGGAAGTTCATTGATGCCAACTACATCGCCATCAAAACGGTCTCCACCTTCCTGCCCATAGCGGAGAAAAAGGGGATAAACATCGTAAACGGTATTCCGCGGCATACGCGCATCTATGCCGATGACGCGCTCATAACGGAGGTAGTCAACAACCTTGTTTCCAACGCCATCAAATTTTGCCGAAACGGGGGAGAAATAACCCTCTTCATGCAAAAAGACCATCCACCCACCTTGGCGGTAAAAGATACCGGCATGGGGATAGAGCCAAAACGGCTGGATGACCTTTTCAGGTATGAGGTGAAGACATCCACTGTGGGAACCGCGGGAGAGCGCGGGACGGGATTCGGGCTTCCGCTAGCCAATGACATTGTGAAAGCCCATGGCGGCGGCCTGCATGTGGAGTCGGTTCCTGGGCAGGGAAGCATTTTTTATGTGGAACTCCCCTTTATTGTTCCCCGTGTGCTTATTGTGGAGGACAACCCGCATCAACGCCAAATTATCAAACATTATCTCTTGCCCATGAAAGTGGAGATATTGGAGGCGGAAAGCGCGGAGGATGCCCAAGAAATAATAACAAGGGAAGGGTATCCCCATTTGATGCTCCTTGACGTAATGTTGCCGGGGATGTCCGGCATTGAATTTCTTGAAAATATCCGGAAAGAGCGCGATGCGAAACTGCTTCCGATCATTATCATGACGGCCGAAACGGGGGTTGAGATCAAGGAGAATGCTTTCCGGGCGGGCGCCAATGATTTTGTCAACAAACCGTCTGAGGCGGCGGACCTCATCCCGCGAATAAAAAGATATATTGCTTAAATCCACACTATGGCGCAGCCAAGAAGCGGCATTTTCTTTTAGGGTTTAATGCGGTGCATCTGAGCGGCAATTGCAACACGTCTATGTAAAATAACTTCTTGGGGGAAGGCACATTCTTTCCTCTCATCCACAGCCTCATCCATCTGTTGACATTCGTGATACGTTGTATTCAAATAGACGTGTGAAGGGATTTGAATGGAGCGAAAGAAAAAATGCCATCCTCAAGAAAAGCCGAGGCGTTTCATTTGATGCTGTTGTATTGGAAATCGCGGAGGGCAGACTCTTGGACATGCTGATAAATGCCAATCACCCCGGGCAGGTAATCAGGCTAAAAGGATACGTTCATTGCGTACCAGCCATAATGCACCAAGATGTTATCCGGCTGATCACCATCTATCCATCCAGGAAAATGAACGACAAATGTAAGGAGTCCTTATAATGATCCGAAAAACCATATTGTCAAAGGAAGAACGGGATATCGAAAAAAACCTTGGAGGGGGTACTTGGAAGAGCGCCCCGAAAGAGGAAATTACAAGGCATGTTAAAACCGCCCAGGCTTTTGTCCGTTCCAGAAAAAAGGAAGGGCGTATCAATATTCGGATTGCCGATGGCGATCTTGCCCTTCTAAAGAAAACAGCCGAATCCGAAGGGCTTCCCTATCAGACTTTTATGGCGAGCGTTTTACATAAATACGTTAACGGCCAGTTGGTTGACCGTAAGGTGATCGCCGAACTTAAAGGGATTATGACCTCAAAAAAGAGAGCCAAACCCGTAAAGACGTGAGAGTGGCATCCATTTCAAATGTAGCCGAATTGTATCCGAAATGATCCGGAAGCATCGGAAGCAATAGGAATTCATAGAATTGAGAGACACTCTTATCAAACTGAATAATAATTGGTTGTTGCCATAACCATGTAATTATCGACGTGAATTAATTGGGATATATTTTTTTTGTTTGGTTTTTCTGAACATAAAGCCTGCAAGTCATTGACTTTATGGGCATTACCTGCCATGCTTGGCCGAGTCCGCACTACTCTGAGGCGGCCCTCTTCACGGCGCAAACACGGGTTCGACTCCCGTTGGGGCTACCAAATATTTAAGATCATCCCATAATCACAATTTCACCCTACCAGATTATTTGGGTCTTAGGAGTCGAAGCGAGCCGATGTGCGCGACCGATAAGGGAGCGACGGCAAACAGGACGTTTGCCGAAGCGGCGAAGGCGGGCCGCGCAAGCCGGAGCGTGACGCGACGGCGCGTGTGGCCGACTCCCGTTGGGGCTACCAAAAAACATCATTCATGCTGAACGCAATGGGAGTGATGGAGAACTAGAGCTTGACCGTCGCCACCACTTCGTTGCCGTTGCCCAGATATTCCAGATTGTGGAAGCTTGTGTGGCGGGACATGGCTATCCCGCGGCCGTGGGTGTCAAACACCCGTTCGGGGCTTATCTCCAGATACGGAATCCAATCGAAACCTTCCCCTTCGTCTTTCACGCGGAAACGGATTTCGCCCGTGAATTTTTCGATTTTGATGGTGGCCTTCCTTGCGGCGTACCGCGGCATGGTGAAGCGGCGCCGGATTTCCTCCTCCCATGCCCCTTCTTCTATCAGCCGCGATTTTTCGGCGTAGGTTATACCCAGATTGCCGTGCTCCACCGCGTTTAATAAAAGCTCCCAAAGTCCAACGGCCACCTTTTCCGGGGATGGACACTCCCGCGACAGCAGATTTGAGACTATATGCACCTCCTCCAGTGTGCGAACGTGGTAGAGGTTTTCAGATTTCAGTGAAACGCCGCACAAATCATTTTCCGGTTCTTCCAGTAACGATGTCTGCTGCATAAAATCATTAACCGCCGCCGCCGTTATCAGCCGCACCGCCTCCATGGAATAAGGCTTCGTAAGGTAGTAATATGCACCGGCTTGGATACCTTCCCTGATTTCGTGGCTTTCGCAACTGGCTGTCTGCATTATCACCGGCAGGTTTTTAAGGCTGTTGTGGCTTTTTATCCTCTTCAGCACTTCCAGGCCGTCCATTTCCGGCATGATGCGGTCCAAAAGCACGGCAAGATACTTTTCCGGCGAGCGGGTAAGCAGTTCCCACGCACGTTTCCCGTTCACAGCCATCTCCATCCGATAGCCCGCCGGCTCCAAGTATTCCCACAGCGTAGCGCGGGCCACGCTGGAGTCATCCACGATCAGAATCATTTCAGGTTCATGATTACCAAAGCATGGAAAACCAGCCGAATCGCGCACTCCCCCTTTTCCCAACCCCTCAAACATTACTTATTACACCTCTTTAGTCCTATTTGAACAAAATTATATTAATCCTATAAAGAATGTCAACTTTATTTTTTGCATCTTAACCTGGGGCGCCGGCAAACAAGACGTTTGCCGAAGCGGCGAAGGCGGGCCGCGCAAGCCACCACATGATGTGATGGCGCCTGTGGCCGGCTCTCTGGGGCTACCAACTATTGATGCCTGCATGAATAATGTCCTATCAGGAAATCCTACAAAAAATGTCATGCCCGTGCAGACGGGCATCCAGAGCCTGGATTCCCGCCGGAGTTTATCCCCGCGAAGGCGGGGGCGGGAATGACAATTCGTTTAGCACGGACATTGACCATGCAGGTATCAATAATTCTTCAGGCACACTCCGGCATAGAGGGATCAGTTGACGATAACGCGCTTGTAGATATCGAATTCTTCCAGCACCCGCCCCGCGCCGCGGACGATGGACGTGAGCGGATCACGCGAGCGGTATACCGGCAGCCCCAGTTCGCCCGTCAAGCGTTTACCGAGCCCCCGGATCAACGCGCCGCCGCCGGCCAGCACAACGCCGCGGCTGCACACGTCGGCCGCCATTTCGGGTGATATGCCGTTCATGGAGCGATGCACCGCGTCCACGATAGCCTTGACCGGCTCGTGGATCGCTTCACGAATCATCTTGTCAGTCACTATTATCCGTTTCGGCAAACCGTTCACCATATCGCGGCCGCTGGCTTCGGTTTCCAGCGGCGTTTCCAGCGGGAAGGCGGAACCGATGTGTATCTTGATTCGCTCCGCCTCGAAAATACCGATGTCGAGGCCGTGGCCGCGGCGGAGGTATGCGACAATCGCATCGTCCAATTCGTCGCCAGCCACGCGGATCGACTCGCTATACGCCGTGGCGAACATGGAGATGATCGCCACCTCGGTGGTGCCGCCGCCAATATCGACGATGAGGTTGGCCCGCGATTCGTGAATCGGCATGTTGGTGCCAATCGCGGCGGCCATCGGCTCTTCAACGAGGTAAACGACGCTCATACCGGTCTCCTGCGCCGCTTCGATGACCGCCTTTTTCTCCACCTGTGTGATGCCGGATGGAACGCCGATGACGATTCTAGGTTTCACAATGATGGAACGGATGCCGGCCTTCTTGATAAGGCCGGAGATCATCACCTTCGCCGCGTCGAAATCGGCGATAACGCCGTCCTTAAGCGGCCGGATGGTGATGACATCCTGCGGCGTTTTGCCGTACATCTGTTTGGCCGCAATCCCTATGGCCACCACTTTCTTGGTTCGCTGGTCGATAGCCACGACGGAAGGTTCATTCACCACGATCCCCCGTCCGCGCGCGTGGATCAGCGTGTTGGCGGTTCCCAAGTCCATCGCCAGGTCGGTGACGAAGGAGCCTCGTATCTTTTGCCAAAAATTGGCGTAACCCTTATTGTTGGCCATCTCAAACGCCACCTTTCGTGTTGCCGTTCCAGGAAGCGACGGATTGCGCCGTTTTCCGGGCCTCTTTCAGCGCCCCGAACGAATGTTTAATAAGCTCATTGCCGTTTTTGCCGTCATCGGGATAAAACGCGACGCCTATATTACCTTCAAACACCGTTTTTTTGTCATCTATAAAAAAACTCTTGGCACGCAGCAGATCCAAAAGTTTGGCCGCGGCGATCAACGCATCCTCGCGCGAGTGGTCCTTGAGAAAGATCAGGAACACATCGCCGTAGTAACGGGTAACATAGCCGCTTTTGTCCACCACCCGCTTGAAGAAGCCGGCTATCTCCACCAGCGCGTCGTCGGCGGCGCTCACCGAGAAATCACGCGTAACACGGCTGAAATCGCGTATGTCGAGCGCCAGCAGCGCGCCGCGCGCATCCCCCAACTTTTCAATTTTTTCATTAAGGTGGAGGTAATTCCCCAGCCCGGTAAGCGAATCGACCTTGCGCGATATCAGACTAATGCCATACGCGTATGAGCCCGCCACGTATGAAGCAGCCACCGACCCAAGGATCGCCAGTATCCGTTCATCGGCGGCGGTAAAGCCGTTCGGCCGGACGCTTAACACGCCCAGCGCGCCGATCACATGCTTGCGCACCACCATCGGCACCCCGAGGAACGAGCGGTACTCCCGCCGTTCGCCGCCATCCATCTCGAATTCCTGACGGTTTTCCCCCAAAACGTGGTGGTTGAGCGGCTTGTTTTTCCGCACCACCCACCCCATGAGCGAGCTATCCATATCCAGCGGTATCTTGCGCAGTTCATCGCCGCCCCCCTCCTGCCGGGCGAGGATGTGGAATTTTCCCTCTTCCGACGCCTTAAGGGCGAAGATGAACTTCTCGTTGGGAATAAGTTTGTTGATGTTCTGGTAGAGCGCCGCGACAATATGGCTCATCTTTTCAGCGGCCGCCATTTCGCGTACCACTTCCTGTATCGCCTCCAGGTTTCCGGCCTCCTGCCACAGATTCCAACGTTCTTCGTGGCGCACCGTTTCCTGGGCGAACACCCCGGCAAAGTCCTGCAATATCTTCTGGTGTTTTTCGGAGAAAACGTATTGCCGTTTGCTGTCCACCGTTAACACGCCGATCAACCGTTCGCCGCGCATCACCGGCGCCGCCATGAACGATTTGAGGTTTTCCTGGGTGTTGTAGAGCTTCAGCGTGGCGGTATCGTGCGAAAACTCCTTCACCGTTATCGGCTTGCGTTCTTTGGCCACCCAGCCGATGATCCCCTGTCCGGGGAGGAAGGAAGCGGCGGGATTGACGGTCTCGCCCAGGCTGAACCAGGTGAAAATACGGTACTCGTCGTCTTCCCCTTTCAGAAAGAACGCCACTGTGAAAGCGTCCAGCACGTTCACAACCAGTTTCACCAGGTTGTCAAAATCGCCTTTATCCGCCCGGTCCAGCATAGCCCCCCCACCCTTTATGCCGCGGTTTACGGCTCATCCACCCGGAGCAACACCACCGAAATATTATCAACGCCCCCGTGCGCTTTGGCCGATTCCACCAAAATATGGGCGCACTCTTCCAGGTCTTCGTGGTGCTGGCCGATAATCTCGCCGATGGCGGCGTCATCCACCATGTCGGTAAGGCCGTCGGAGCAGAGCAGGAATATGTCCCCCTTATGCGGCGGCACAACCTTCATGTCCACCTTGGTCTTTTCCATGTGCCCCAGCGCCCGGGTAAGCCGGTTCTTGAACGGCAGTTGCTCAAGCTGTTCGCGGGTCAAAAAGCCCTTCTTCAGTTCCTCGAAAAAGACCGAATGGTCTTCGGTGATCTGGTTGAACTCCCCCTTGCGGCGGAGGTATATGCGGCTGTCACCCACATGCGCGGCGAGCACGCTATCCGCGGTGACGTGCAACGCCACGATGGTGGTTCCCATTCCGTGGTATTCGGGAGCGAGCTCGGCCGATTCGGTTACGATGGTGTTGGCCCGGATGATGGCGTATATCAGCTTCTTGCCGGGAAGCGGCAGCTCCTTGGGAAAGGGTTGCAACTGATCCACAACTTCTTCGGGGGCATTTTCATATTCCTCGAAAAACTTCTGCACGCTGGCGAGCGCCAACCGGCTGGCGGTTTCACCGGCGTTGTGCCCCCCCATGCCATCAGCCAGGAGGAACAGCCCCAGCCGCTCGTCCACAAGAAGGAAGTCTTCGTTATTCTGCCTGCGGAGACCGACATCCGTCAGTGAACAGTGGCTCGTCTTCACTTCTTTTTGGCGGACTTTTTATGCAGTTTATAATCGATGGAATCGATCAGTGCCTGCCAACTCGCCTCGATAACGTTCTCGGAAACGCCGACAGTACCCCACTTGTTCCCCGCCGCGTCGCCCGATTCGATGAGCACCCGTGTTTTGGCGCTGGTGCCGGCGGTCTCGTCCAGGATGCGCACCTTGAAATCAAGCAGCTTGACTTCCTCAAGCTCGGGATAATATTTCACCAGCGCCTGGCGGAACGCCTTGTCCATCGCGTTCACCGGGCCGTTCCCTTCCGCCACGGCGTGATGCACGGCGCCATCCGGCGTTTTCACCATCACCACCGCCTCGCTGTACTGCGGCTCCTTGTCGTTCGGCACCGAAACGATAACGCGGGCGCGGAGCACATCGAAAAACTTTTTCCAGTGCCCTTTGGCTTTTTTGATGAGGATTTCGAGGGAACCATCAGCCCCCTCAAAGGCAAACCCCTGGCTCTCCATCTCCTTGATGGTGGTCAGCACCTGCTTCGCCACCGGATCGTCCGATCTCAGGTCGATGCCGTATTCCGCGGCCTTTGCCTGGATGCTTGCCTTGCCCGCGAGGTCGGACATGATAACGTGACGCTGGTTCCCCACCTTGTCCGGGGAGATGTGTTCATAGGTAATCGGATTTTTGAGCACCGCGTCCACATGCAGCCCCCCCTTGTGGGCGAAGGCGGCCTGCCCAACGAACGGCTGATGCAAATGCGGCTTGAGATTGGCCATTTCCGAGACGAAGAGCGATACTTCGCGCATCGTTTTAAGTTGCGCGCCGGAAATGCACTTGTACCCCATCTTGATCTGCAGATTGGGGATGATCGCCGTAAGGTCGGCGTTGCCGCAACGCTCGCCGAGGCCGTTAATGGTTCCCTGCACCTGCCGCGCGCCGGCCTGCACCGCCATCAGCGTGTTGGCCACCGCCAACGCGCCGTCGTTATGCACATGGATGCCGATGCGGCACCCGAAGCGCCGCTTCACTTGCGCGGTGATATCAAAAACCTCGTGCGGCAGCGCGCCGCCGTTGGTGTCGCAAAGCACCACCCAGCCGGCCCCGCCGGCCAGCGCCGCTTCAATGCACTCCATCGCATAGAGCGAATCATGTTTGTACGCGTCGAAGAAGTGCTCGGCGTCGAACACCACTTCATCCACCTTCGGCTTCATATAGCGGATGGAGCCGGTGATCAGCTTCAGATTGTGCGGCTTGGTGGTGCGCAGCACCTTCGTCACATGGACATCCCAGGTTTTCCCCACCAGTGTCACCACGGGGGCTTTGCTATTCAGCAGCAGACGGAGATTGGAGTCGGTGGCGGGAGTCTTGGCCGGATGGTGCGTGCTGCCGAACGCCGCGATCCGCGCCTGTTTCAGCTTGAGCTTACGGACTTCGGTGAAATAGGCGGCGTCTTTCGGATTGCTGCCGGGAAAACCGCCTTCGACGTAGTGGACCCCCAGATCATCCAGCTTTTCGGTGATGCGCAGCTTGTCTTGCAGCGAAAACGACACGTCCTGCGCCTGCGAACCATCGCGCAACGTCGTGTCATAAATAAAAACCCGCCCTGACATTTACCCTTCCAATCCGAACCCGGCGTGCAGGATGCGCACCGCCCGGTCCACGTCGTCCTTCCGGATGACGCAGGAAACCCTGATTTCCGACGTGGAGATCATCTCGATATTGATGCCCGCATCGGCAAGCAACTGGAACATCTTCGCCGCCACGCCGGAATGCGAGCGCATACCGACGCCGACGATGGAGACCTTGCCGATGTTTTCGTCCATCTGCACGTCCTTCGCGCCGATCTTCGCGGCGGCGCTTTTCAGGATTTTCAGCGCCTTGGCCGATTCGGTGCGCGGCACCGTGAGCGAAAGGTCGGTAAGCCCGCCCACGCCGACGTTCTGGATAATCATGTCAACATTGATTTCCTCTTTGGCGATATCGCCGAGGATGGCGGAGGCGATACCCGGCTTGTCCGGCACACCCACCACGGTCAGCTTCGCCTGATTCTTATCGTATGGCACGGCCGAGACCACTACTTTTTCCATTGACGGCTCCTCTGCAACGACCCAGGTACCGGGTCCTTCCTTAAACGTTGATTTTACCACTACCGGCATCCGGTATTTCGCCGCGAATTCCACCGAGCGCGTTTGCAGCACCTTCGCGCCGAGGCTCGCCATTTCCAGCATTTCCTCGTAGCTGATACGGTCTATCCGCCGCGCCTTCGGCTCCACGTTCGGGTCGGTGGTGTACACCCCGTCCACATCGGTGTAGATTTCGCACATGTCGGCCTTGAGCGCCACCGCCAGCGCCACGCCGGTGGTATCGCTGCCGCCGCGCCCCAGCGTCGTCACGTTCGATTTTTCATCGATCCCCTGGAAACCGGCCACAACCACGACGCAGTCATCGTCCAGATACCTCTTGATGTTCTCCCTGGCGATGCTCTTGATGCGCGCCTTGGTGTGCATGCTGTCGGTGACGATACCCGCCTGCCGCCCGGTCAGGCTCACCGCTTTCACCCCCATGTCCTGCAATGCGATAGCCAGCAACGCGATGGTCACCCGCTCCCCGGTGGAAAGGAGCATATCCATCTCCCGCTCCACCGGCTCTTTGGTGATCTCGTGCGCCAGCTTGACGAGGCTGTCGGTCTGCCCGGACATGGCCGAAAGAACCACCACGAGTTGGTCGCCCTGTTTTTTCTGCTCGGCAACTTTTTTTGCGACGTTCTTCAGGCGTTCCACGTTGCCAACGGATGTACCGCCATATTTCTGTACGATTAATGCCATAGTCGGTTGATTTTAGTTAAAAGTTCCCCGTAAAGCAATTTGCGCTTTTGAAACCTGCCTAATTTCCGGACAAGTGCGTATATGCGACAGTCGGGGATAAATGGCATATTTTGCTGCCGCGGTGTAAACTATCTTTGAAATCAAAGCGCTAGCTGCCCTGATAAACCGTAAATTCAACACACTAAGGAGTGACCGGGTATGAAAAAGATGAAGCGGTGCGCCATATTGGTGGGGGGCGGTCCCGCACCCGGCATTAACAGCGTGATAAGCGCGGCAACCATCAAGCTGCGCAACGAAGGGATTTCGGTCGTTGGGATAATGGACGGCTTCCAGCACCTGATGAAGGGGGACACCGCACAGATACGCGAGCTTGCCATCGACGATGTGGCGCATATTCATCTGGACGGGGGAACGATTCTGCGCACCTCTCGCGCCAACCCCACCAAAAAGGAAGAAGACCTGAAAACAGTGGTTGACGCCTTCAACACACTCAAAGTGGACGCCGTCATCACCATCGGCGGCGACGACACCTGTTTTTCCGCCATCCAGCTTGAAAAAAAGGCAAAGGGGAAAATCCAATTCGTACACGTACCCAAAACAATCGATAACGACCTTGACCTGCCCCACGGCATCCGCACGTTCGGTTTCACCACGGCGTGGGATTTCGGGGCCAAGATCACCCAGAGCATCATCGCCGACGCGCAAAGCACCAACCGCTGGTATTTCATCACCGCGATGGGGCGCAAAGCGGGGCATCTGGCGCTTGGCATAGGCAAATCGACCGGCGCCACGCTGACCATCATCCCGGAAGAATTCGGCGACGTGAAAGAGATCAGCCTCCAGCATGTGGTCGACATCCTTATGGGCGCGGTTATTAAACGGAAATCGCTTGGCAGGGAGTACGGCGTAGCGATCCTGGCCGAAGGATTGGCCGAGCGGCTCTCCGAATACGAGCTGAAAAAAATGGGGAAAATTGAATATGACGAACATGGCCACATACGTTTGGCCGAGATAGACCTTGGGGGGATACTCAAAGACGAAGTGACGGCGGGCCTTAAAGAGTTCGGCATCAAGGAGACCATCGTCGACAAGGATATCGGTTACGAGCTTCGCTCCGTGGCCCCAACCGCGTTCGACATCGAATACACCCGCGACCTGGGTTATAGCGCGGCCGTCTACCTGCTTAACGGCAACTCGGGCGATATGATTTCAATACAAGGGGGCGTGGCGGTGCCGATTCCCTTTACCAGCGCAATAGACCCGCAAACAGGCCGCACGCGCGTCCGGCTGGTTGATCCGGACACCCAGTCCTATCACGTGGCTCTGGAATACATGATCCGGCTGAAAAAAGTCGACTTTGAAAACAAGGACGACCTGGAAAAATTGGCCAAAATCGCGAAAATAACGCCAGAGGCCTTTGTAAAGCGCTTCGGCTACCTCGTCGGCATGGGCGGCAAATAGCGCCACGGGGGAAGACAGCATGTACATATCACCGATCGTCGACGCACACCTGCATATCAGCGAAAATGGCGAGTGGTTCGGCGGCAAATACAACGCCTCGCTCCCCCTGCTGCTGGAGCAAATGGACACCGGCGGCGTGAGCAAAGGGGTCATCATGGGCCTCGCGCAGCTCAACCAGAACGAATACCTCCGCCGCGCCTGCGAAGAACACCGCGGCATTCTCTACGCCATGGCCGGGTTTAACCCCATGACGCGGGAATTAGCCGCCGTGCGCGATTACCTTTCACACGATGCGTTTAAAGGGATAAAACTGCACCCCCGCCGCGACAACTACTCGCCGATGGATCCAAAGGCGCTGGCTGTTTACGAAGAAGCCGAGGAAAAAGGATGGGTGATTACCTTCGACGTATTTGGGCACTCGGCGCTCCTGCCACTGGAGGAACTGCGCCCCACCGTTTTTGACCGCCTTGCAAAACGCTTTCCCAAACTAAAGATAGTGCTCGCCCATTGCTGCGTGCCGTGGGTGCTGGAAGCGTTCTTCGTCGCGAAATCAAACCCGAACCTCTACCTGGACTGCTCGTTCATTATCGAACGTTTCCGCGGGAGCGGCGTGATGCAGGATTTGCTGTACACCGCCCAGCATCTTGACCGCAAGCTGATCTTCGGCTCCGATTTTCCCGAAGAACAGGTACACCGCTACCTCTCGATGGCGAAAATAGAGTTCAAAGACCTGCAGGAAGAAAAAAAGAGCAACATCTTCGGGCTTAACGCCATACAAGTGTACGGCCTGTAACATGTCCGCCGTCATCATGGTGCTGGGGGGAAACTTCTACACGGTTCCCTCCATCCTTTCGCTCAAGGAAGCGGGGTTTACGGTGGTTGTGGTGGACGGCGACCCTAAAGCCCCCGCCTTTGACATCGCCGACGCGTGCGGCAAATTCGATTTCCGCGATTGGGAACGGGGGCTTGCCCTTGCCCGCGCCCACAACGTACAAGGGGTCATGCCGACGCATGACCGGGGAGTGCTCCCCGCCGCCCTGATTGGCGAAGCGCTTGGGCTGCGCGGGCCGTCACCCGATGCCGCCCGCGCCGCCACCAGCAAAAAACTGATGCGCCGGGCATGGAGCGCCGCCGGACTCCCCTCACCCGCCATCGCGCTGGCCCGCAACGTGGAAGAATTCAAAACCGCCGCCGCGCGAATCGGCTTCCCCGCCATTTGCAAGCCGACCGGCGATGTCGGCGGCGGCAGCCGGGGTGTGCGGCGGCTCGACGCGGAGACCGACTTGGCCGATGCATACCGTTTCGCCACCTCGTTTTCCGATTCGCCCGAAGCGCTGGTGGAACCTTGTTACGAAGGACTGGAGCATAGCGTGGAAGTGCTGATGCGCGGCGGCGGTGGAGTGGCGCTCATGGTATCGGACAAAGTGAAAACGCCGCCCCCTTACCGCGTGGACAAAAGCGTGATCTATCCCACGCGCCTCACCGGCGCGGCATTGCAACGGGTGCGGATGCTTTCCGTGGAAGCGGCGCGCGCGGTGGGATTGCGCGACGGCGCGGCGCACGTGGAACTCTGCACGCTGCCGGACGGCGGCAACGCGCTCTTTGAGATCGGCCTGCGCTGCGGCGGCGGCGCAACGC